>NZ_JBFUHZ010000009.1:0-254700 GCF_056402135.1 Rhodococcus sp. P4_C10
CCGGGGAACGCGCAGCCGCAGTCCCTGGCCACCAACGCCTTCCGTAGTTTCGGGGAGATGACGCGGGTGGTKCGGCCCACGTCGAGAGGGTTGCCGCCCCGGTCGACGAAGATCGCGGTGAYCKRCGCGTCGCAGGAGATGCGGGCCGCGACGGCCGCGGAGATCGGGCCGGCCCAGGGCATGCTGGCGTGCCGGCCTCGCCGGTACCGGCGGGGTGGCCTGAAACCGGCGGGGCTGGTGCAACCGGTGCGCTCGCCGACGGGACCGGYTGCGTTGTCGGAGTGGTAGTCCCAGCCGTCGCCGCCCCAGGCGCCGGTCGCAGGTATCGCCGCCGCCGTCGCCGCCACCGCGTCCTTGAGTGCGTCGACATCGATGGTGACCGTGACGTGCGGGCGTTCCCCACCCTCCATCGGGCCGCGAGCCGCGTCGAGATGCCCGCGGATGATCTGTTCGAGGGCGTCGGCGCGGCGCYTGGCTGCGGAGCGGTCGTCCCGGATCGGGTGGCCGTCGTCGTCGGYGSTCGGGTGCGGCTTCGACAGTCCGGAGAGGGCGGTCTGCAGGGCCTCGCCGGACTCGGCGTCGAAGCTGCCCTTCACGAGCACCCGACCTCCGAGGGTGCTGGAGGCGTGGAACTCGTTGAGCTCGGGATTCTCGGCGTCGGAGGGGAGGTCGCTGTCGCGTTCGAAGAAGATCTCCATCTCGCGGGCCCGCTTGCGCAACTGTGTGGGGTCCTCGACGCGGGCGGCGATGAGCAGGTAGGCCTCGCAGTCGTCGGCACGGCCGCTGTCGGGGTCGGGGTGCTCCCAGTCGGTTCCGTCGGGTGCCGGGTCGATGTCGAAGTCGCGGGTGAGTTTCGCGAGTCGGTCGAGGAAGTTGACGATCACCTGGACGTGGGCGAGTTCGATCCGTCCGTCGTTCAGAACGTCGGCCACCTGCGGGTGCAGGGGCAGCTCGCGGGAGAGGCGGACGATTTGCGCGGCGTGGGCGCGGTGCATCCGCGTGGCGCCGGCGAGCCAGGCGGTGGTGTCGGCGGCGCCGGCGTGTTCGGGCAGGCAGCGCTGGTCTGCCTCGTGCACGAGTCGGACGAGGAGCGCGTCGCGTCTGCGCATGTCCTGAACCAGCTCCGGCACCGCCGAGGCGAGCTCGGTTTCGTCGAGTCGCCATGCCTCGACCCCGGCGGGGTCGGTGAGCATGGCGCCGAGTTTCATACATCGAATTCTACTCGCACGCACATTCGATCACAATGATGTTTCGCCTGGTAAACAGCCTGCGGCCTGTGCGCGCTTTTGGTAGCTGTGGCAACCAGAAGTGCGCACAGGCGCGGAGCGCATGGTCCCTAGACCCGATCGGCCAGCGCCTCGTCGACGGTCGCAAATATCGCGAGACGCTCGCCGGTCCGCGTGGCATCGTCGAGAACGTCACGCACCTGTCCGATGTCGTGCGCGATTCGCAGGTCGATTCCACTGCGCCGCAACGTCGTCTGCAGCTGCACCAGCATCTCCGCGGCGCTCACGTCGATGCTGGGCGAGGTCTCCGCATCGAGTACGACCACCCTGGTCGCGTCGGTGCACATCTCCTCGACGCTGGCGCGGACGTGATCGGCGTTGGCGAAGAACAGTCCGGCCTCCACCCGAACCACCACGATGTCCGGGCGGACAGTCGATTCCGGGTGCCGATCGGTGTCGACCCACAGCGCGCCCTCCCTACCGAGCGTGGCCACGTGCGGGCGCGAGGCGCGGTAGAGCAGCAACAGCATGGACACCCCGATGCCGATGACCAGCCCGGGAAGGGTGTCGAAGAGCAGCACGCCGAACATCGCGGCGATCGCGGCGCCGAAGTCGGCTCTGGCCGCGAAACCGTAGATGCTGCCGAGCCGTTCCGTCCAGATCCGGTACAGCCGGCGCAGTCCCGCGAAGTCGACCAGCTCGATCACCGCCGCGATCACGACGGCCGCGAGCGTCGCCTCCGGCAACTGCTCGAACAGGCCCGTCAGGAACAGCAGGGTCACGATCGTCAGGACCGCCACCACGAGACCGCTGAGCTGGGTCTTCGCCCCGGCCGACCCGTTGACCGCGGTCTTCGACAGGCTCCCGTTGACCACCATGCCGGAGCTCAGACCGGAACCGAGGTTCGCGGCGCCGAGCCCGAGCAGTTCGCGGTTGGGATCCACCTCGTATCCGGCCTTGGCGGCATACGTTTTCGCGGCGCCGAGCCCTTCGGCGAAGCCGATCAGCAACACGCCGATCGCGGGACCGGCCAGGTCGTAGTAGTCGTGCCAGCTGCGGCCCTCCGGGAGTCCGATGGACGGCAGCCCGGACTCGATGTGCCCGACGATCTCGACGCCGTGCTGGTCCAGCGAGAACACGCTCACCGCCGCGATGCTCAGCAGCACCACCACCAGCGAGCCCGGGACCAGGGGTAGCCACCGCTTGAGCAACAGAACCAGCGCCAGGCTGAGCGCCCCCACCACCAGCGTGGGCCACTGCGTGTCGCCGAGGTTCCTGATCGCACCCCAGGCCTGCTCGAAGAAGTCCCCCTCGGACTTCTCGATCCCGAACAGCTTCGGCACCTGCCCGACGATGATGGTCAGCGCCAGGCCGACGATGAAGCCCTTGAGCACCGGCTCGGAGATGAACGACGCCGCGAAGCCGAGCCGGCACAGCCCCGCGAGCAGACCCATCACGCCGGTCATGATGGCGAGCACCGCGGTCAGCGTCAGGTAGTGGCCGCCGTCGGCACCGGCGACCGGCGCGATGATCGCCGCGGACAGGGCTGCGGTCGCCGACATGGGGCCGACCACCAGGTGCCGGGAACTGCCCGCCGCCGCGTACAGCACCAGCGCCGGGACCGCGGCGTAGAGACCGACGACGGGGGTGACCCCGGCGATCGTGGCGTAGGCAAGCGATTCCGGCACCAGCACCGCCCACACGGTGAGACCCGCGACCACGTCCGGGCGCAGCCATTTTCGGTCGTATCCCTGCAGGGACGCGAACAGGAGCCATCGCTTGCGCGCACTTTCCACGACCCCATCGTGGACGTTCGCGCCCGCCGCGGCATCACCTCACAAGGATGATGCGGTCGCCGTCGGCATCAGTCGTAGTGCCAGTCGGTGTCCATCCGGCGGAAGTACGGGAACAGCGAGGACTCCTCGAATTCGAGGTGCGCGCGCAGATGCTCGGCTGGCGCCGCGACCAGCCCCATGACGTCCTCGTGCTCGGCGTGCAACCGCTCGATTACCGGCCCGAGTTCGGGGAAGGTCCGCAGCATCGTCGGGGAACATCCGCCGGTCCTCGACGGTGTGGTGCAGCGTGAGGGTGTTGCAGTAGAAGTCGCAGTTCACTGCCAGACGAAGTTCGCGACCGTCAGTTCGGACCGTTGCAGCGCGCCGGTGAATCCCGCTCCGAGCCCGTGGATCTCGATCACACTGGGCCAAGCGGTGGCCGGGCATTCCCGACCACCGCTCCCGCGGCGCTAGCGGACCTGCTGCGCCAGCAGCTGCTCGAACGGCACCGGGTCGTCGAACGGGTCCACCGGCCCGCGGTTCGCGCGCCCGACGATCGCGTCGGCGAGTTCGCCCGCCGCGCGCTCGATCCGGCCGGCGAGCCCGCTCCCCGACCCGCTCGCGCCCCAGTCCTCCGACGCGGCGAAGACGCCGGTGGGCACCGCCGCCGCGCGCAGGTAGGCGAACATCGGGCGGACGGCGTGCTCGATCACGAGCGAGTGCCGGGCGGTGCCGGCCGTCGCGCCGATCAGCACCGGCTTGCCGTCCAGCACGCCGGGCTCGAGCACGTCGAAGAACGACTTGAACAGCCCGCTGTACGACGCGTTGAAGATCGGCGTGACCACGATCAGCCCGTCCGCGCCGACCACCGCGTCGATCGCCCGCTTCAGGTCAGCGCTCGGGAATCCCGTGAGCAGGTTGTTCATCAGGTCGTGGGCGTGGTCCCGCAGCTCGACGACCTCCCCCTCGGCGCCCTCGCCGAACTCGGCGAGGGCCCGGGTGGCGGCGGCCGCGAGCTGGTCCGCGAGCAACCGGGTGGACGAGGGCTGGCCGAGCCCGGCCGCGACGACGGCGATCCGGCGCGCGGTCACGACCGCACCGCCGCCGACTCCGCGCCGGACCGTGCCGCCGCGACCCGCGCACCGTGCGTCGGACCGTCCGGGACGTGTGCCGGACGCAGCGCGTCGAGTTCCTTGCGCAGCACTGGGACGACCTCCTCGCCCAGCAGGTCGAGCTGCTCGAGCACCGTCTTGAGCGGCAGGCCCGCGTGGTCGACCAGGAACAGCTGACGCTGGTAGTCGCCGAAGGTCTCGCGGAAGGTCAGGGTCTTGTCGATGACCTCCTGCGGGCTCCCCACGGTCAGCGGGGTCTGCTCGGTGAACTCCTCCAGCGACGGCCCGTGGCCGTACACCGGCGCATTGTCGAAGTACGGCCGGAACTGCCTGACCGCGTCCTGCGAGTTCTTGGCCATGAACACCTGCCCGCCGAGCCCGACGATCGCCTGGTCGGCCGAGCCGTGGCCGTAGTGCTCGTACCGGCGGCGGTAGAGGTCGATCAGGCGCTTGAAGTGCTCCTTCGGCCAGAAGATGTGGTTGGCGAAGAAGCCGTCGCCGTAGTAGGCGGCCTGCTCGGCGATCTCGGGGCTGCGGATCGAGCCGTGCCAGACGAACGGCGCCACCCCGTCCAGCGGCCGCGGCGTCGCGGTGAAGGACTGCAGCGGGGTACGGAAGTTGCCCTCCCAGTCGACGACGTCCTCACGCCAGAGCCGGTGCAGCAGTCCGTAGTTCTCGATCGCCAGCGGGATGCCCTGCCGGATGTCCTGGCCGAACCAGGGGTAGACCGGACCGGTGTTGCCACGGCCGAGCATCAGGTCGACGCGACCGTCCGCGAGGTGCTGCAGCATCGCGAAGTCCTCCGCGATCTTCACCGGGTCGTTCGTCGTGATCAGGGTCGTCGACGTCGACAGGATGATCCGCTCGGTGCTGGCGGCGATGTAGCCGAGCATCGTGGTCGGCGAGGACGGCACGAACGGCGGGTTGTGATGCTCGCCGCTGGCGAACACGTCCAGGCCCACCTCCTCGGCCTTCTGCGCGATGGCGACCATCGCCTTGATCCGCTCCGCCTCGGTGGGCGTACGCCCCGTGGTCGGGTCCGTCGTGACGTCGCCGACCGTGAAGATCCCGAACTGCATGCTCACTCCAATTTAGTTGACGATTCAATTATATGGCAGAACCAGAGGGTACCCCGGCATATTCCCGCGGCCCGGATCAGCGTGCGACGGAAAAGACCCAGCCACGCAGCGCCAGGAACCGGAGCACGCCCACGAGCGCGCTGACCGCGATGACGAGGATCGCCTGGACGACGCCGGGCGCCGACGGAAACCAGAGATCGAGCAGCGCCAGCGCGGTCGAGCTGACGGCCAACCCCACCAGGGCGAGGCCGCCGGCCTCCCACTGCGCCGACAGCCAGTCCACCCGCTCCGCGGCGTTGAAGGTGAGCCGGCGGTGCAGCTCGTTGGCCAGCACGGTGCTGACCGCGACGCCTCCGACGTTGGCGATCAGCGACCCCTGACCGCGCAGCATCAGGAAGAGCGCCGCGTACACGATGTTGCTCGACCCTCCGACCAGGACGAAGCGCGCGAACTGCGCCGCGGCGCCCTCACCCCGGAGCCGGCAGCGCCGGGGCCGCCCCCGGAGCCAGTGGTAGGTCGCGGCGTCGGATTCGTCGACCGCCGCGTCTCCCACCTCCGGTCCGGGGCCGTCGCGCCCGATGACCTCACTCATGTGCCCGGGCCGGCTCGCGCCAGGTCAGCGCCGGCACCATCACGCCGTCGACGATCCGTTCCACCAGCTCCTTGTCCACCGGGGCGGCGAGCACGGTCAGGTGGTGGAAGGTGACGGCCGGGAACACGGTGCCGATCAGGTCGATGTCGCGGCCGGCCGGGACCTCGCCGCGCGCCACCGCCCGGTCGACGACGGCGGCGAAGACCGCCTCGTGCGGCACCGACACCGCGACCCGGACCGCCTCACGCAGTCCGGCGTCGTGAGCCATCGCGGTGAGCAGACCCGCGACCACCGCGTCGCGGCGGGAGTCCGGGTCGAGCCAGGTCGACGCCATCAGCACCAGGTCGCCGCGCAGCGTGCCGGTGTCCGGCTCCGGGTACGCGCCGTGCAACTGCGCGACCGCGTCGGCGACCAGTTCGCTCTTGCCCGCCCAGCGGCGGTAGACGGTGGCCTTGCCCGCGCCGCACCGGGCGGCGACGGTTTCGATGGACATTCGGTCGTACCCGACCTCGGCGAGCAGGTCCTGGGTGGCGACGAGGAGCGCACGGTCGAGGTCCGCGCTACGCGGACGGCCGGCCTTCGACAGCGATGACACCGATGTCCTCCAATCCAGGTGCGGCGGCCCYGCGGCCCCCGCCCCGACCACCAGGCCCACCACCAGCAGCACCGCGGCCACGGCGAACGCGGCGGTGAATCCCTCGGTCAGGGCGTTGGACGCCTGCGCGAGCAGGGACTCGTCGCCGGTGCCCAGCGCCCGGAAGTACTCCTTGTCCGCGTCGGCAAGCACCCCGTTCGCGGTGGTGGTGGCCACCGTCGAGAGCAGCGCGAGCCCCATCGCACCGCCGATCTGCTGGGCGGTGCTCAGCAGCGCCGACGCGATGCCCGCGTCGCCGTCGGTCACCCCGGACACCGCGCCGAGGGTCATCGGCAGGAAGGTGACGCCGAGGCCGAGCGCGGTGACGAACATCGCCGGCAGCAGGTGCGTCCAGTACGACGAGTCCGGCCCGAGGAACGCGAACCACACCAGGCCCGCCGCGGCAAGCACCAGGCCCGGGCCGGCCAGCAACCGGGCCGGGACCTTGCCCGCGAGCTTCGATCCCATCGCCGCGCCGAAGCCCATGCCGAGGCTGAACGGCAGGTACGCGAGTCCGGTCTGCATCGGCGAGAACCCGAGCACCTGCTGCAGGTAGAGCGAGAGGAAGTAGAACATCGCGAACATCGCGGCGCCGACCACCACCATGGTGACGTAGGAGCCGGACCGGTTGCGGTCCTCGAGCAGGCGCAGCGGCATCATCGGGTGGTCCGAGCGGGTCTGGATCACCAGGAAGGCGACGAGGAGCGCGGCGGCGGCCGCGAACAGCGCCAACGTGACCGAGTCGGTCCAGCCGGACTCGCCGCCGCGGGTGATCGCGTATACGAGGCTGACCAGGCCCAGGGTGCCGGTGATCGCGCCGGGCACGTCGAGGCGGCCGGTCATGCGGTCACCGACGGGCAGGATCCGGGTGCCGACGAGCAGCGCGACGCCGATCGGGACGTTGACGAAGAAGATCCACCGCCAGTCCAGGTAGTCGGTGAGCAGGCCGCCGAGCAGCAGGCCGAGGGTCGAGCCGATGCCGGACATGGCCGCGTACACGCCCATCGCCTTGTTTCGGGACCCGCCCTCGGGGAAGGTCGTCGCGATAAGTGAGAGCGCGGTCGGCGCTGCGATCGCCGCGCCGACGCCCTGCAGCACCCGTGCCGCGATCAGCAGTTCGGCATCGGGCGCCAGCCCGCCGAGCAGCGACGCGAGGGTGAACACGGCGATACCGATCCGGAACATCCGGCGGCGGCCGAACAGGTCACCCGACCGGCCGCCCAGCAGCAACAGGCCACCGAAGGCCAGCACGTACGAGTTCACCACCCAGGCCAGTCCGGACGCGGAGATGCCGAGGTCGGCCTGGATGCTGGGCAGCGCGATGTTGGTGATGGTGCTGTCGAGGATCACCATCAGCTGCGCGGTGGCGATGACGACGAGGGCGAGGCCCAGGTGCCTCGGGGCACCGGTGCCGGGCGCGGCGGACGCGCGTGCCGACGAGGTGGTGGTCATGGCTGGCCTTCCGGAGTTGTGATGCCGGTCGCCGACGTCCTGCCGTGACCCGCAATATAGAGACGAGACCGTATCGTATTTTATTCCCCGGCGACGGCCCGGCGTCCGGAACCCGCCTCCCCCGGAACTCGACCTGCGTATCGCGGCGAATGCCCCGCTGTCGATCGCGCAGGCGTGGGGCGAACGTCGTCCGCCGCAGTGGACAGGCCGCTGACGACACCCCGTAGGTGCTCGAACGACACGCGAAAAACCTTGAGCAGGGTTACGCTCCCTCTTAACTGGCCCCGTTGCGGCTTGCCCGCACTGGGGTGCGTTGGTGCATGCGCACCGGCGACGTCGTCCGTGGGGGAAGAGGCCAGATGACTGTAACGAGCTGGGATACGCGCCGAATACGAACTTGCCCACCGTCATACACCAATCCGACGATTCGCCGCCAACGGCTGCTCGACACCCTTTCCGACCTGGCCCTTCCGACAGAGCGATCGGCCGGTGCGGTCGTGATGCTCAGCGCCCCAGTGGGTTCCGGCAAGACAATGCTGCTCTCCGACTGGACCGCCGAGGTGGCCGACCGGCCGGGCGGCCCGGCTGTCGCCTGGCTCACCGTGGAGGAATCGGACAACGACCCTATTGCTCTGCGCACGTCTATGCATGTCGCACTGGAGAATTCGGGTGACGCCACATTGGCGGACGCGGTTCGGCCGCTACCACCCGTCACCGACGGCGACTACCCCGGCGAACTCACGCGCGCACTCGGCACGCTCGGCGACCCGATCGTGATGGTCCTCGACGACGCGCACCTGCTGCACGAACCGGCGGCCCTCGATGCGGTGAACGAGATTCTCCAGTGGGCCCCGGCATCGCTCTGCACCGTCGTCGCCGGGCGGTTCGCGCCGCCGCTGGCGGTGCACCGGATGCGACTCGACGGCCGGGTCCACGACTTCTCGTCCAACGAACTGGCATTCACCGCGGAAGAGACCACGACCATGCTGGCCGAGCACGGGGTCCGCCTGGACGAACCCGAACTCGCGATGATCCGCGACCGCACCGAAGGATGGGCAGCGGGCCTACGTCTGGCCGCGATTTCCCTTGCCTGCCAGCATGATCCCGCGGCGATGATCGCCGACTTCAACGGGGACAACCGGATTGTGGCGGATTACCTGGTCAACGAGATCCTCGACGGCCTTCCCGACCCGTGCCGCCACTTCGTGGTGGAGACGTCGGTCCCCGAACTGTTCACCGTCGAACTGGCCGAGGCGCTGACCGGAAACACCGACGCCCGAACCATTCTCGACCACCTCGAGCGCAGCAACTTCCTCGTCGAACGGGTCACCGGGTCCCCGGGCTGGTACCGGTACCACCCGCTGCTGCGCGAGTACCTGCGCGCCGAGGTGGGCCGACAGGGTCACCGCGCGGTCACCGACCTCGAACAGACCGCGGCGGCGTGGTTCGGCCGCAGCGGCGACTACCTGCCCGCGCTCGAGCACGCGTTGCACGCCGGCCAGGACGAAGCGCTGCTGACGCTGCTCGATGAACGCGGCCTGCACCTGGTCCTCGCGGGACGCGGCGAGGCGGTGATCGGGGTGCTCGACCGCGCGCCGCGGTCGGTGCGCTCCGCCCCGTCCATCCGATTGCTGCGCGCCGCAGCCGAACTCGACCGCGGCAACGACGCCGCCGCCACCTCGCACCTCGGGGTGGCGGATCGCCGGACCGACGACGCCTCCGAACTCGCGGTCCTCGAGGACACCCTGCGTCTGCAGTTGGCCGTTCAGAGCGGGGGCATCGCGGACGCCCTCGCGACCCTGCAGGCGGCACCGGTCGGTGCCACCGGCAATCCCGAGCTCGATGCGTTCTCCCGGGTCCAGGAAGGAATGGCCGAGCTGTACCTCGGACGGATCGGGCCCGCCGACCGGCACCTCGCCGACGCACTGGCCGACGCCCGCGCCGCCGACCTGTCCGGCGTCGTCCTGCAGGCCCTCGCCGCCCGCGCGACCGTGGCGGCGTTCCGGTGCCGGCTCACCGAGATGACCGAACTGGCCCGGCAGGCGGAGGACTTCGGCCGGACCAACGGTCTGACCGGAACGCTGTACTTCCACGTGGCGCAGCTGGTGACCGCCTGGGGTCACTACTTGCGAGTGGAGGACGAGCCGATGCGCCGACTCGGCGCCGAGTCGACCCGTGGCCTGGCCGGCTGCAGCGACCCGGCGATCGCGCGCGCCGCCGCGTGCCTGGCGGCGCTGTTCGCCTTCGAGAACTCCGACGACCCGCACGCGTTGGCCCGCGTCATCCGGGAGAACGCCGCTCCCGAACCTGGCCGGCCGCTGCCGCCGGGCGTCACCGCACTGCTCGCACCCTCCCTGCAACGCGTGTTCCTGCACGTCGGCGAGGTCGGCTGGGCCGGCCAGGTCGGGGACCTCGCCGCGCGCGAACTCGGCGACTGCGGCGAGTTGGCAGTCCTGGCCGCGTCGATGGCCGTGCACCACCGACGCGGCGACGCGGCCCGCCGCGACCTCGCCCCGATACTGAGCGGCAGCGTCCCGTGCGCCGCCGACACCACCCTGGTCCGGGCCTGGCTGATGGAGGCGGCGCTCGCCGACGACCGCAACGACCCGATCGCGGCCCACGCGGCGCTGCTCGAGGCCCTGACGCTCGCGGAGCCGAGCGACATCCTGAGACCGTTCTTCGACTCCGGTGACCAGATCCGGGACCTGCTCGACCGCCACCACGGGCGCTTCGGGGTCTACGACGAGTTCGCCGCGGCCGCCCGGTCGGCCATCCCGAAGTCCGCCGGCTCCCGGTCCGACCTGTTGACCCCCCGTGAGATGGAACTGCTCCGCGAGCTGCCGTCCTGGCGCACGGCGGAGGAGATCGCAGCCGACCTGTTCGTGTCGGTCAACACCGTCAAGACCCACCTGAGGGGGGTCTACCGCAAGCTGGGAGTGCGGACCCGTCGGGACGCCATCACCGCGGCCCGGAACCGCGGTCTGCTGTGAGCACGGCGGCGCAGGCGGGCGGTTCCGGCCACGTACCGGGCGGTCTCACCACCCGAGGGTGAGGCGGATCACGCCCGGCCCCGCAACACTGGATTGCGTCGGCCTGCGCATCCCGGTCGGCCCGCCGAACACCACACCGAGGAGGTCGCGTCGGTGGCACATCCCCCGTACTCCCGGGTCCGCTACGAGTTCCTCCTGCGGGGCGAGCTGTCCGAACGTGCCCTCGCCGCCTTCCCCGAGCTCGAGGTGTCCGCGACACCGCACGCCTACACGACGTTGTACGGCCCGATCGACAACGACACCCAGCTGCGCGGCATGCTCGCCCGCTTCGACGCGCTGGGCATCACCGTCGTCGAGATGCGACGACTTCCGGACTGACCCCGAAACGACTGTGCGCGACCGACACCGAAGTTGGGTGTCGATCGCGCACAGTCCTGGATCTGGTGGTTCCTAGCCGACACCGCTGATGTTGGTGGAACCGGTGACGGCCGAACCGATCATGGGCGCGGGCGGCGGAACGTACTCGTTGCCGGTGCCTTCGCCACTGATGTTGGTCGAGCCGGCGAACGCCGAGCCGAACAGCGGGGTGTCCGGGGTGACGGCCGGCAGCGTGGCGCTGCCGGCGCTGCCGTTGTCGGCGGGTGCCTCCCCCTCCTTGGTCACGGCGCCGGCCAGATTCTGATCGAGCGCGCCTGCCAGGTCCGCGCCGATCAGGCTGGCGCCGGAGAACCGGGCGCCCTTGAGATTCGCCTCACGCAGGTCCGCGTGGTCGAAGTTCGCGTCGGGCGCATAGGCGTTGGTCAGGTTCGCCTTGGCCAGATTCGCGTTGGTGAACAGGGCGAGCGACATGTTGGCCGCGGCGAGGTTGGCCCCGGAGAGGTTCGAGTCCGCGAGGTTCGTCCCGGTCAGGTTCGCACCGGCCAGGTTCGCGAAGGACAGGTCCATCTTCTCCAGCGCCGCGCCGGCGAGATTTGCGGCCGCGCAGTCGGTGAACTTGTCGACGGTGGGCTTCGAGACGATGACACAGCCGTTGATCGTGGTGTCCGCGCTCGCGACGGGGGCCAGCACGGCCAGGCCCGCGAGCGCGATCCCGGTACCGGCGAGGACTGCGGCACCTCGGCGCACCAGACCGCCCCGGACGGAAGCTCGTCGAAGATCGACTGCGGCCCGGGCGGGGCCGTTCACGAATGCCGACATGCACATCTCTCTTCCCAGAAACCAGCTACAAGCGAGGCGTAAATCCTGATCCGACGGCCATACAGTAGCCAACCGGCGTCAGCGACGGTCCCGGTTTTACGAAACAAGCGTCCAGGTCCAATCAATTGGTGTAATCGGCGCCCACCGCGCGCACCAACCGGCGCTCGGCCGCCTCGACCGCGTCGAGGGTGGACTCGCCGAGTGTGCTGGTCGCAGCGAAGGTCTCGAGCACCACACCCTGCGCGGCCAGCCGGCCGGGGTTCCACTGCTCGAGCACCTCCGGAGTCAGCCCGCTCAGGTACAACCGGCCACCGAGCCCCTCCAGCCGCGCCGCGTAGTCGGCGACCACCTTGAAGAACGTCGCGCCGAGCGTGGTGCGCCCGCGCAGGCGCAGGACCACCTCGGGCGACTCCGCGTTCGCCGGGTCCGGCAACCGGACCTGGAGCGTCCGCGCGCCCGCGTAGAAGAGGCTGCCGTACACATCCAGGACCACCACCTCCCGGTCCTTCAACGTGTTCGGTGCGGCGTGTTCGACCAGGGTCCCGTTCGGCTGCGGCACCAGCCGGACCACTCGCAGGTCCACCGCCTCCTGGTTCAGCTGCAACAGGATCGACAGGACCACGCCGATCCCCACCGCCGCGGTCACCGGGAGGACCAGCGTGGCCGCGAAGGTGATGACAAGCGCGAGAATCGAACTCGGTCCGCTACGCAGGATGGACAGGATCTGGGCGGGCCGGATCGAGCCGACCGCCGCATAGATCAGGACCGCGGCCAGCGTCGGCATCGGGACCTTGCCGACCAACCCGGAGAAGGCAACCAGGATGACGAGCATCCAGAGGCCGGAGAAGATCGCGCCCCAGCGGCTCTTCGCTCCCGCCGAGTCGTTGAGCGCCGTCTGCCCCACCGAACCGCCGACCGGCATCCCGCCGAACAGTCCGGACGCGATGTTGCCCACGCCCTGCGCGGAGAAGTCCCGATTGGGACGCGACCGGGACCCGTCCCGGTTGGGCGACGCTTCCGCCACACCCACGCCCTGCACCAGCACGATCGCGGCGACCGCGAACCCGCCGCCGACCAGGGACGGCGAGAGCAGGCCGAAGTCGGGTAGTTGCGGGAGCGGGATCCCGGTCGGGATGGTCCCGACGTCGGCCACCCGCGCGACACTGTCCAGCCCGAACCCGATCACCACCAGGCAGGGCACCACCAACGCGATCAGGGCGCTGAACAGGGCGAGGCGGGTCCGGGAGAGGACAACCAGCAGGAACAGGGCCAGCAGGCCCGTCAGCAACGACGCCGGGTCGACGGCCGACGGGTGCGCGAGCACGTCGACGGCCTTCGCAATCGCGACCGACCCGGTGGCGCTCGCCCCGGCGAGGTCGCCGATCTGGCCGAGCACGATGTTGACCGCCACCCCGGTCAGGAACCCGGTCATCACGGAGTGCGACACGAACCGGGTGTACCGGCCGAGCCGGAGCAGGGCGGCCGCCACCATCACCGCACCCGCGACCAGGGTCAACAACATCACCGCCCCGGCCCGGTCCGGCTCCGGCACCTCGGCCAGCGCGGACCCCGCGGCCAGCGCGGCGGCGCTGGTCGTGGTGATCACCATCAGCTTGGTGCTGGTCTGCAGGCCACCGAACACCGGCCCGGCGAAGCTCGCGTACAGACCGTGCACAGGGTTCACGCCGGCGAGCACACCGGAGGCCATGCCGTCGGGAACGCTGCTGATCGCGCCGGGGATTCCGGCCACGAGGTCGGACTTGAGGAACCCGCGTTCGGGTAGCAGTTCCCGGAACCACCGGCCCACCGACGACGGAATCGACACCATCGTCCGAGCGTCGGGCACGGAGGTCGGCCGGTCATCATTCCCGGCGGGTGAAGACCCGCCCCGACGCGGCGGCGCGTAGACTGCCGTACATGCAGCGGGCGCTCCTTCTTAATCGCCGCGACGGGGTCTGATTCAGACTGGCTTCCCGTCGCGGGGTTCAGTCGCGCCGGTCGACCCATCGGACTACCCGTCCCCTCAATTCGGAGATTCGTCAATGTCACCCGCCGACGCTTTTACTTCTGGATCGCGCACCATCACGCCGCCGTCCAAGCCTGCCCCTGCCGACCAGCCCGCCTGGAACCCGCAGAAGAACTCCTCCATGCCGACCTACCGGTACCGGCCGTTCGCCGACGAGGTCGAGCCGGTCACCCTCCCCGACCGCACCTGGCCCGACAAGGTCATCGACCGCGCCCCGATGTGGTGCGCGGTGGACCTGCGTGACGGCAACCAGGCGCTCGTCGACCCGATGAGCCCGGCCCGCAAGCGCCGCATGTTCGACCTGCTGGTGCGGATGGGCTACAAGGAGATCGAGGTCGGCTTCCCGTCGGCGAGCCAGACGGACTTCGACTTCGTCCGCGAGATCATCGAGGACGGCGCGATCCCCAGCGACGTGACCATCCAGGTGCTGACGCAGTCGCGCCCCGAGCTGATCACCCGCACCTTCGAGGCGTGCGAGGGCGCCGAGAACGTCATCGTGCACTTCTACAACTCCACCTCGATCCTGCAGCGGCGGGTGGTCTTCCGCGCGGACCGCGAGGTCATCAAGAAGATCGCCACCGACGCCGCCGAGCTGGTGCTCACGGAGTCCAAGAAGTACCCGGACACCAACTGGCGCTGGGAGTACTCCCCCGAGTCCTACACCGGCACCGAGCTCTCCTACGCCAAGGAGGTCTGTGACGCGGTCACCGAGACCCTCGGCGCCACCCCGGCCAACCCGGTGATCCTGAACCTGCCGGCGACGGTCGAGATGGCCACCCCGAACGTGTACGCCGACTCGATCGAGTGGATGCACCGCAACCTGGCGCGTCGCGACTCGGTCATCCTCTCGCTGCACCCGCACAACGACCGTGGCACCGGCGTCGCGGCCGCCGAACTGGGCTACCAGGCCGGCGCGGACCGCATCGAGGGCTGCCTGTTCGGCAACGGCGAGCGCACCGGCAACGTCTGCCTGGTCACGCTCGGCCTGAACATGTTCACCCGCGGGGTCGATCCCCAGATCGACTTCTCCAACATCGACGAGATCCGTCGCACCGTCGAGTACTGCAACCAGCTGCCCGTGGCCGAGCGCCACCCCTACGGCGGCGACCTGGTCTACACCGCGTTCTCCGGCAGCCACCAGGACGCGATCAACAAGGGCCTCGACGACATGAAGGTCACCGCCGACTCGCAGGACGCGGACGTGGCCGACATCCTGTGGCAGGTCCCCTACCTGCCCATCGACCCGAAGGACGTCGGCCGCACGTACGAGGCCGTCATCCGAGTGAACTCGCAGTCCGGCAAGGGCGGCGTCGCGTACATCATGAAGGCCGACCACGGCCTGGTGCTGCCGCGGCGACTCCAGATGGAGTTCTCGCAGTCGGTGCAGAAGCTGACCGACGGCGAGGGCGGCGAGGTCTCGCCCAAGGAGATGTGGGACGTCTTCAACGAGGAGTACCTCGCCCCGATCACCCCGCTCGAGCGGATGCGCCAGAAGGTGACCGCGTCCGAGGTCGACGGCGGCACCGACTCCATCACCGCCGTGGTGAAGGTGGGCGGCAAGGAACAGGAGATCTCGGGCAGCGGCAACGGCCCGCTGGCCGCGTTCGTCGACGCGATCGCCACGGTCGGCTTCGACGTTCGGGTCCTGGACTACAGCGAGCACGCCATGTCGGCGGGCGACGACGCCAAGGCCGCCGCGTACGTGGAGGCCGCGGTCACCACCCCGGACGGCACCAACAAGGTCGTGTGGGGCGTCGGCGTCGCCACCTCGATCACCACCGCCTCGCTGCGGGCCGTCGTCTCGGCGGTCAACCGGGCGCACTGAGCGAGACTCCGTAAAGGGGCCGCACCCGTCGGGGTGCGGCCCCTTTCTGCGCGGTGGACCCAGTCCCGCTGATCGGAAACGAGCACCACCCCGGCGCCCGTTTCGCATTGACTACCGGTCGTGACGACCCGACACCAGACGTTCCCGCACCTGCTCGCTCCCGGCGCCATCGGGCCGATGACGCTGAGCAACAGGGTCGTCCTCCCTGCCATGGACATGAACCTCTGCGAGGACGGCGAGATCCATCAGGGCGACATCGACCACTTCGCGGCCCGCGCCGAGGGCGGCACCGGGATGATCATCACGGGCTGCTGCGCCGTCGCCTACCCGGCGGGCTGCACCAGCCGCAAGGAACCGGGTCTGTCCGAGGACCGGTTCATTCCCGGACTGAAGGCCCTCGCCGACGCGGTCCACGAGACCGGCAGCAAGCTCTGCGTGCAGATGACTCACCACGGCAAGGTCGCCCGGATCGACACCCTCGACGGCCGCCCGCAGCTGGTGCCGTCCATTCCGAAGCCGCCCGGTGACATGAGCGCGATGGCCGACTGCACCCCCGAGGAGCTCGGGAAGATGGCCGCCATCCAGGAGGGCAAGAAGGCCACCTACCGCGAGGCCACCAAGGAAGATCTCGACTGGCTGGTCCGGATGTTCGCGGAGGCGGCCGGCCGGGTGAAGGCCGCCGGCGGCGACGCGGTCGAGATCCACTGCGCCCACAACTACGTGCTCGGCGGCTTCCTGAGCCGCTACTCGAACCAGCGCACCGACGAGTACGGCGGATCCCTGGAGAACCGGGCCCGGCTGACGTGCGAGGTGATCCGCGCGGTCAAGGACGAGGTCGGCGACAGCCTCGCCGTCATCGTGCGTCTGGCCGGGCAGGAGTACGGCGAGTCCGACGGCCTGACCCCCGAGGAGGCCGCCGGCGCGGCCGCCATGTTCGAGGCGGCCGGCGCGGACGCCATCCACGTCACGGGCACCGCGCTGAATGCCTTCGCGAACTTCACCGACGGCCCGCTGCCCAACAAGGTCGGCTACTACACCGACAATGCGGCGGCGGTGAAGCGCGCGGTGTCGATCCCGGTCATCACCGTCGGTCGCATGCTTCCCGAGGTCGGCGAGAAGATGATCGCCGAAGGCCGCACCGACTTCGTCGCGATGGGCCGTCAGCTGCTGGCGGACCCGGAACTGGTCAACAAGCTCGAGACGGGGCGCACCGCGCAGGTCCGTCCCTGCATCAACTGCTACGTCTGCGTGCAGGAGAACTTCTGGGACGACACCCCGCTGTGTGCGGTCAACCCGGCGCTGGGCAACGAGACGCTGCTCCCGTTCCCGACCACGACGGCCCGCAAGCACGTCGTGGTGGTCGGCGCCGGCCCGGGCGGCCTCGAGACCGCGCGCGTCGCGAGCGAGCGCGGCCACCGCGTCACCGTGCTGGACAAGACCGACCGCCTCGGCGGCACCCTGTGGTTCTCCACGTTGACCACGCCCGACAACGAGCGACTGCTGAACTGGCTCACCCACGAAGCGACGCGTCTCGGTGTCGAATTCCGACTGAAGACCGACGCCACCGCCGCCACGGTCAAGGCCCTCGCGCCCGACGTCGTCGTGGTCGCCACCGGTGCGGTTCGTGCGCGGCCGAGCGTGCCGGGCGGCAACCTGCCCCACGTGCACACCGGCGACAGCCTCCGCGCCCTGATGACCGGCGCCGGCGATGTCTCGGACCAGTCGCTGTTCCTGCGCACCATGGGCAAGCTCGGCGGGCTCGCCGGGATCACCAAGAGCCCCGAGAAGATCCGCGTCCTGAGCCGCAAGTTCCTCAGGTTCCTGCCGATGAGCAAGAACGTCGTCGTCATCGGCGGATCGCTCGTCGGCCTCGAACTGGCGGAGTTCCTGGCGGAGCGGGGCAGCCGGGTGACCCTGATCGAGGAGGGCCAGCAGCTCGGTGTGCCGATGGCGATGCCGCGCCGCTGGACCGCGGTCAAGCACGCCGGCGAGCTGGGCGTGAACATCCAGCGCAACGCGACGGTCGAGCGCATCAACCGCAAGTCGGTGGAGTTCACGGTCGGCGGCGAGACCCTGTCCGCGCCGGCGAACATGGTCGTCGTCGCGTCGGGTGTCTCGGCGGCGGCACCGCTGGCCGACGCGCTGGCCCGCGACGGCGTCGACGTCCGCGTCGTCGGTGACGCCGGCGAGGTCGACTACATCGAAGGTGCGATGCACTCGGCGTGGAAGGTGGCCACCGAGATCTGAGCGCGTCGTAACTCAGCCGCGGCCAACAGATCTCACCGCGACTACGTGGCTAAGGGGTGACGATCGAGAAGTCCGGGTCGGGCGCGTCGAGGTAGCCGGCGAGCTCGGCCAGCTTGCCGAGGTCGCCCTCCGCCACGATCCGGCCGTCGGCGATCGCGGCTCCGAGGTCCACCCCGCCGAGCAGTACCCCGAGCAGCAATGGTCGCGCCAACGTGAAAGTAGCGTCGGCCGCCGGGAACTCGGCGCCGAGGTCTCCGTCGATGTCGAAGTGCACCAGCAGACCGTTGCGCAGCTGCGTCCGGTGCACGAGGTCCTCGTCGGTGACGTGCCAGTCGACGACCACCTGCGCCGCCCACGCCCGCGGACCGTCGATCCGCAGCGACAGCGCGTCGAACACCTGCTCCACCGACAGCGCCGCCGCGATGTCCGGCGCGGACGGACTGGTCGGCGTCCCGACCGAGCCGTGTCGCAGCTCGTACGCCCCGGTGAGATAGAAGTTCCGCCAGGTCCCGTTCTCTGCCCCGAAGCCGAGCTGCTCGTACGTGTCGGCCTGCAACGCCCTCGCCTCCGCGTTGTCCGGGTCGGCGAAGATCACGTAGTTCACCACCTGTGCGACCCAGCGGAAGTCCCCGGCGGCGAAGGACTCACGGGCCTTGCGCAGCACCTCGGCGGCACCGCCCATGAACTCGACGTGCCGTTTCGCCGACTCGGTGGGCGGGTGTTCCCACAGGTGGGCGGGGTTGCCGTCGAACCAGCCCATGTAGCGCTGGTAGACGGCCTTGACGTTGTGGCTGACCGACCCGTAGTAGCCGCGGGTGTGCCAGGCCCGCGCCACGGCGGGTGGCAGTTCGAACTCCTCGGCGATCTCGATCCCGGTGCGCCCCTGGTTGATCCGTCGCAACGTCTGGTCGTGCAGGTAGCCGTAGAGGTCGCGCTGCAGGGACAGGAACTCGGTGAGCCGTTCGGTGCCCCAGGTCGGCCAGTGGTGCGAGGCGAACAGGACGTCGGACCGCGCGGCGTAGCGGTTGATCGACTCGGTCAGGTACTTGGACCACACGTGCGGGTCCCGAACCAGTGCGCCGCGCAGGGTGAGCAGGTTGTGCAGGGTGTGGGTGGCGTTCTCCGCCATGCAGAGCGCGCGCAGGTCCGGGAAGTAGAAGTTCATCTCCGACGGCGCCTCGGTGCCCGGCGTCATCTGGAACTCGATGCGAACCCCGTCGACCGTCTCGACCTGGCCGGTCCTGGACACGTCGACGGTCGGGGTGAGGAGGGTCGGGGTACCGGTCGAGGTGGTCTGCCCCAGCCCCGCGCCGATCGCGCCGCGCGGCCCGCGGGGCAGCGCGGCGCCGTACATGTACGCGGCCCGGCGGCCCATCGCGGTGCCGGCGTAGACATTCTCCGCCACCGCGTGCTCGACGAGCCCTACCGGGGCGAGGATCGCGCAGCGGCCCGCGGCCACCTCCTCTGCGGTGGTGACGCCCTTGACGCCGCCGAAGTGGTCGATGTGCGAGTGCGTGTAGATCACCGCGGTGACGGGGCGGTCGCCGCGGTGCGCGCGGTAGAGCGCGAGCGCGGCGGCCGCCGTCTCGGCCGAGATCAGCGGGTCGATGACGATGACACCGGCCTCGCCCTCGACCAGGGTCATGTTCGACAGGTCGAGGCCCCGGACCTGGTAGATCCGTTCGGCCACCTCGAACAGGCCCTGCTTGGCGACCAGCCTGGACTGACGCCACAGGCTCGGGTTCGCGGTGGGTGGGCACGGCTCCTCGAGGAACGCGTAGGAGTCGTTGTCCCACACCACCGTTCCGGCATCTCCCGTCACGACACCCGGAGTCAGCGCGGCCACGAAACCGCGCTCCGCATCCAGGAAGTCCGAATCATCGAAAAACGGCAGGCCCTCCGCGACACCCGCGTTGGCCGTCGTGATCTCGGGCGTTGCTCCGTCGGGCTCTGACATGCGGTTGCCTCTCCTGAGGTTGTCGATGCGAACCGGTCGAACTCGGCTTCGGCGTCAGCCGAGCAGCTTGGCCTTCGCGGCCGCGAACTCGTCGTCGGTGAGCACTCCGGAGTCGCGCAGCTGCCCGAGTTGCTTCAGCTTGGCGATCAGGTCGTCACCCCCGGCCGGCGCTGCTGCCGGCGCTGCTGCCTGCTGCGCCTGAACCTGCTGCGCATACGCGGCCTGCTGCTGCGCGGCCTGCTGCTCCGCCTGCTGGTCGGTGTAGGCCTGCTGTTCCTCGGCCTTCCGCTGAGACCGGCGGTTCATCGCGTTCGACGTCGCCTGTGCGGTACCCGCGACCACCGCGGTGCGCGCGACGGTGCCGAGCAACCCGGGACGCCCGACGCGCCTTGCCCTGAAAACCATGGGATTCTCCTGTCTGCGAAGAAATTTCGGTGTGGGTGGGACCGGTCAGAGGACCGCGTTGATGGCCGCCAGGACGTCGTCCCGCGGGATCTGGACGTGCAGCGCGACCTCGCCGCCGGCCGCGGTGACGGTGGTGGCCACGTTCCGGGCCCAGGTCTCCTCGTAGACGATGATCGCGGCCGACGAGTTCGGCTCGAGCGAATCCCGGACCACGTCCAGGTCCTCGTCGCTGATCAGGGCCTTGGCCTCGATCGAGAGGATGGCAAGTCCGATGTCGTCGAGGTCCTCGTCGACGTCGATCTGGGTGATGTTCCCGTCCGCATCCTTGGCGATGTAGACGAGGTCGAGCAGTGTCACGTAGCCACGATCGACCACGTCCTGGATGGCCTGAACGGCCGCGGGATCCACGCGCACGCCGGGAAAGCTCAGGACCACGAGCTCCACCGGACCTATGTTCACTGGCTCAGTCATGGCGTCCATTCTGCGCGCTCGACGGCCGCCACGTGCGGTAGTCCGGAGCCCCGGCGCGCCCCCACCCGGAGGTCACCGAATGTTCACCCGCTGCTGCGCTCTTTCACCTGTGAAGAGTGAGGCGGGCTCGACTGCTGTCTGCGATCCTCAGGCGAACACTCGGATCCACTGGAGAAACAGGAGCCTCACATGTCGTTCTGGGACATCATCTGGTACATCATCGTCTGCTTCGCCTTCATCGCCTACCTGATGCTGCTCTTCTCGATCATCGGCGACCTCTTCCGCACCGAGGGGACCTCGGGCTGGGTGAAGGCACTCTGGATCGTCTTCCTCATATTCGTGCCATTCATCACCGCGCTGATCTACCTGATCGTCAACGGCGACGCGATGACCAAGCGCTCCGTGCGGGCGGCTCAGCACATGAGGGACCAGCAGGACGCGTACATCAAGCAGGTGGCCAGCGGTAAGTCACCCGCCGAACACATCGCGGACGCCAAGGCCCTGCTCGACAGTGGCACCATCACCGAGACGGAGTTCCAGGCACTCAAGGCCAAGGCGCTCGCCTGACCTCTCGCCGGAGTCGGCTGGTCCGACTGCGCCGCAACGGCACCGAGGCTCCCGCCMCCAGGTGGGCCCGGTGCCGTTGCGCTGACTACCCCCGCTCGACCACGGCCCGCGCCTCGGCACGGAAGGCGTCGAGCACCGCCTCCACCGCCGGGCGCTCCGCGGCGGCCGGCCGAGTGGCCAGATCGTAGATCCGCGCCGCCCGGATACCCGCCAGGTGCGTGTGCACCAGGCCGGGGTGGGCGACCGCATGCCTCGGCATCAGCGCCACCCCGTGACCGGCCGCGACCAGCTCCTCGATCACCCGGAAGTCGTTGATCCGCTGCACCACCCGCGGCCGGACTCCGGTCACCGCGGCCACCGACTCCAGCACGTCGTCCACCGGGAACCCGCCGCGCACGCTGATCCAGCTCTCCTCCGCCAGTTCGTCGAGTTCGACCCCCGCCCGGCCCGCCAGCGGATGCCCGGGCCAGAGCACCAGGTCGATGGGTTCGCGCATCAACTCCTCGATCCGGACCCGCGGCGACGCCACGGTCGGCGCGCGCTCGTCCCGGTGGGTGAGGATCACGTCGAAGTCCGCCAGCAGCTGCGGCACCACCGACGCGGGTTCGTCCACGTCCTGCGCCTCGACGTCGACCCCGGAGCCGGCGAGGCGGCGCAGCAGGCCGGGCAGCATCAACGCGGCGCCCGAGGGGAACAACGCCACCCGCACCCGCCCCCGGGGCGAGCCGCGGTAGGAGTCCATCTCCGCGGTTGCCCGGTCCAGCGCCGCCAGCACGTCCTCGGCCCGCAGCACCAGTGCCTGCCCGGCGGCGGTGAGCCGGACCCGGCGGCCGTCCGGTTCGAGGATGGGGACGCCCGCCTCCCGGGCGAGGACCTTCAGTTGCTGGGAGACCGCGGACGGAGTCAGGTTCATCGCGACGGCGGTCGCGGCCACCGTGCCCCGGTCGGCCAGTTCGCGGAGGACCCGGAGGCGCTCGACATCCATGCGGTGAAGCTACGGTATTCGCCGGACAACGTTCCCGGCGCCGACCGAGCTCGGGACATTCGCATCCACCGATCGGGGGGACCTCGTGGGGTACGCATCTTTCAGCAACTGGCGTCGCTTGGAAGGCGACCGGCAGACCATCTGGAACGCCTTCACCCATCCGGTGGAGTGCGGAGCGTACGAGGAGCACAAGACGGAGACGGTCCTGCCTCCCGACTTCGAGATGGCCGCGGGACAGAGCTGGGACAGCAAGCACGGTGAGGAGTGCGACTTCGACGTCGTGCGGTGGAGCATCACCCGGTACGTGCCGCACGAGTTGATCACGTACTCCGGAAAGCAGCGCGGCATCCGCCAGGACGTGACGCTCACCATGGAACCCGAGGGCAACGGCTACGTCCTGACCGAGTCCATCCGCTTCCGCCCGGCCTTTGCCGGGCGCCTCGGCTCGCAGCTGGTGTCGTGGCTGCTGCTGGCAAGCGGCCTGCTCGCCAAGGTCGGTGACGACAAGGGCGAGTTCCTCGATCTGCTCGAGGAACATCTGGAACAGACCCACGGGTAGGCCCGGAGTTACGATTCGTGCAGCAAATCTACATGAATCATCCAGTTATATTCGATTGTCCTGATGTTTAGGTTGGCGCACCATTGTCCGGGTGACCACTCGCGACCGCCTGCTCGGACTGACCGTCGTGCTGCTGTGGGGGCTGAACTTCCTGGCCATCCGCGCCGGCCTCGACCATTTCCCGCCGTACTTCTTCGCCGGGCTCCGCTTCCTGGTCATCGCGGTCCCCGTGGTCCTGTTCGTCCCCCGCCCGGCCGTGCCGCTGCGGTGGCTGCTGCTCTACGGCGCCGGGTTCGGCGTCGTGCAGTTCGCGTTCCTGTTCTGGGCCATGAGCACCGGGATGCCGACCGGACTGGCGTCCCTGGTGTTGCAGTCGGCCGCCCCCTTCACGGTGCTGCTGGGTGCGGTGCTGCTCCGCGAACGCGTGAGCCGACGGCAACTGCTCGGCATAGCGGTCGCCGTGGCCGGCATGACGATGATCGGCTGGGACCGGGCCCAGCACGCGACGTTGCTGCCGCTGCTGCTCACCCTGCTCGCCGCGCTGGGCTGGGCGTTCGGCAACATCGGCAGCCGGCTGGCCCGGCCGGACAACCCGATGCGGCTGATGCTGTGGATGACCGTGATCCCGCCGCTGCCGCTCCTGGCGCTGTCCGCAGCGGTCGAGGGACCCACCACCGGCTGGTCCGCCCTCGGACAGTCGCTGAGCCCGGGCGGCTGGCCCGCCCTGGCCGGACTCGCGTACATCGTCGTCCTGGGCACCATCGCCGGATCCGGCCTCTGGACCGTGCTGATGAGCCGGTACCCGGCGAGCACCGTCGCGCCGCTGTCGCTGCTGGTGCCGGTGGTCGGTATCGGCGCTGCCTGGCTGGTACTCGACGAACAGCCGAGCCCGCTCGCCCTCGCCGGCGCGGTGGTGGTCGTCGGCGGCTGCCTATTCGGGACCCTGCGGTCGAACCCTCGCCCGGCGGACCCGCCCCTCACCGCGCCCACGCCGGATTCGGCAGCACCCGTGACCTCCCCCACCCCGGTGGCGGCACGCGTCTGACCGATCGGTCCGGTGTGGAAAACTCTGCCCGTGGCAATTGACGATCGTGGGGCAACGAGCCCGGGGAATTCTGGGTCGACCCACCAGCGCACTCGGTTCTCCGTGCGCGGCCGGCTCGCACTGCGCGCCGCCGCGGCCGCGTCCTGGGCCTCGCAGAAGGCCGGCCGGGGCAAGGGTTCGATGATCGGCGGGTTGATCGCGCTCAAGATCGACCCGACCCTGATGTCGCAGCTCGGCAGCGGCAAGCGGACGGTGCTGATCACCGGCACCAACGGCAAGTCCACCACCACCCGGATGACCGCGGCGGCGCTCGCCACCGTCGACGACGTCGCCACCCAGGCCGACGGCGCCAACATGGACGCCGGCATCGTCGCCGCGCTGAGCGTCCACGTGGACGCGCCGCTGGCCGCGATCGAGGTCGACGAGCTGCACGTCCCCCACGTGAGCGACGCACTGAACCCGGACGCGGTGGTGCTGCTGAACCTCAGCCGCGACCAGCTCGACCGGGTCGGCGAGATCAACATGATCGAGCGCAAGCTGCGGGCCGGGCTGGCCCGCCACCCCGGCGCCGTCGTCATCGCCAACTGCGACGACGTGCTGGTCGCGTCCGCCGCCTACGACGCACCGAACGTGGTGTGGGTCGCGGCGGGCGGCGGCTGGGCCGGGGACTCCGTGAGCTGCCCGCGCAGCGGTGAGCCCATCGTCTGGGAGGAACGCACGGGCGACGCGACGGGCATCGCCTACAACCACTGGCGCAGCACCGGCACCGACTTCGAGCGGCCCACCCCCCAGTGGTGGCTCGACGACGAGAACCTCTACGGCCCGGACGGCCTGGTCCTGCCGATGACGCTGGCCCTGCCCGGAAAGGCCAACCGCGGCAATGCCGCCCAGGCCGTGGCCGCCGCGGTGACGATGGGCGCGGCCCCGGCCGACGCCGTCGCCGCCGCGTCCGCGGTCCGCGAGATCGCCGGCCGGTACGCCGCCGTACAGGTGGGCCCGCACTCGCTGCGGATGCTGCTCGCCAAGAACCCGGCGGGCTGGCAGGAGGCTCTGTCGATGATCGACCCCGACGTCGACGGGCTGGTCATCGCGGTCAACGGTCAGGTTCCGGACGGCGAGGACCTGTCCTGGCTCTGGGACGTGCGCTTCGAGCACTTCGAAGGCGTCAAGGTGGTGGCCGCGGGCGAACGCGCCACCGACCTCGCGGTGCGCCTGACCTACGCCGGCGTGGAGCACACGCTGGAGCCGGACCCGTTGCGCGCCATCGCGTCCTGCCCGCCGGGCCGAGTCGAGGTGCTCGCGAACTACACCGCGTTCCGCGACCTGAACACCGCCATCGCCAAGGAGGACAAGGATGTCTGAGTCGACGGTGCGGATCGGCCTGGTGCTGCCCGACGTGATGGGCACCTACGGCGACAGCGGCAACGCCCTGATCCTGCGGCAACGACTGCGGATGCGCGGCCTGGACGCGGAGATCGTGGAGATCACGCTGTCCGACCCGGTGCCGGACTCGCTGGACGTGTACACCCTCGGCGGCGCGGAGGACGCGGCGCAGCGGCTCGCCACGCGGCACCTGGCCCGGTACCCGGGGCTGCAGAAGGCCGCCGAGCGCGGCGCGCCGGTGCTGGCGATCTGCGCGGCCATCCAGGTGCTCGGGCACTGGTACGAGACCTCCGGCGGCGACCGCGTCGAGGGCGTGTCGATGCTGGACGTCACCACGTCGCCGCAGGCCACGCGGTCGATCGGCGAGGTGATCACCCGGCCGCTGCTCGGCGGGTTGACGCAGCCGCTGACCGGGTTCGAGAACCACCGCGGCGGAACGACTCTCGGCCCCGACGCGACGGCACTCGGCCGCGTCACCCACGGCGTCGGCAACGGCGTCGGCGACGGGCTCGAGGGCGTGGTGCAGGGCTCCGTGGTCAGCACCTACATGCACGGGCCGGTGCTGGCCCGGAACCCGGAACTGGCGGACCTGCTGCTGGCCCGGGCCACGGGTGTGGACGCGCTGGCACCGCTACAGCTCGACGAGGTGGACCGGCTGCGCCGGGAACGGCTCGCGGTCGGTCGCTGACGGCGACGCGGCGACGGGTGTAGCTTCAGCTCCAGTGAGGGGTACACCTCGTCCCGGGAGGACAGATGCCTGCTGCAAGCCCGTGGCCCGCGATCCACGCCGAGCGCGGCGCCCTGACCGACGATCTCGCGTCCCTGCGTGAGGACCAGTGGTCCACGCCGTCGCTGTGCCGCGGGTGGTCGGTGTGGGAGACGCTGGGTCACATGACCGCGACCGCGAAGATGACCCCGGCCAAGTTCGTCCTCGGCATGTTCGGGACCGGGTTCCGCTTCGAGTCGTTCACGGCCAAGAACATCGCCCGCGAGACCGCGGGCACCCCCGCCGACACGCTCGCGGAGTTCCGGTCCGTGCGGGGGTCCACGTCGTCGCCGCCCGGCCCCGCCGACTCCTGGCTCGGCGAGACGATCGTGCATGCCGAGGACATCCGACGGCCGCTCGGCATCGCGCACACCTACCCGGCGGACGATGTGGTCCGGGTGGCCGACTTCTACAAGGGCTCGAATCTGCTGATCGGCACCAAGAGCCGGATCGCCGGTGTGACGCTGCGCGCGACCGACGTCGACTGGTCCACCGGCTCCGGGCCGGAGGTCACCGGCCCGATGCTCTCGTTGCTGATGGCGATGACCGGCCGCGACGTCGCGCTGGCCGACCTGTCCGGCGACGGCCTCGCCACGCTCACCGAGCAGATGTAGCCGCTGTGCCCGCCGTCGACGTGCGGACCGAGGTCGTCATTGCCCGGCCCCGGCACGTCGTGGCCGCGTTCGCCTGCGACCCCGCCAACGCCCCGGCCTGGTACGCGAACATCGAGTCGGCGCGCTGGGAGTCGGCGCCGCCGCTGCGGGTCGGCTCGCTCCTCGCATTCGTCGCCGAGTTCCTCGGCCGCCGGCTGGAGTACACCTACGAGGTCGTCGAGTTCGTCCCCGACGAACGATTCGTGATGCGGACCGCGCAGGGCCCGTTTCCGATGCGGACCGAGTACGCCTGGAACGACGCCGGTCCGTCGGCAACCGAGATGACGCTGCGCAACGTCGGCGATCCGTCGGGTTTCGGGCGGCTGGTCTCCCCGCTGATCGCGGGCGCGATGCGGCGCGCCAACCGCAAGGACCTGACCGCGCTGCGCGCGCTGCTCGAGGCCGACCCGGCACCGGAGTGAATCAGAGGGAGCGAACCAGAACTACCCCAGACAGGGGTTCGGCCGGGGATGTAGCGACTAATCGCATCCTCGGCCGGATCTCTGCTTCTCAAGATTTCCGACCGTTACCGGTCTGCTTTTCCTGATCCGCACCCCTGAGCGTACGCCCAGGATCGAACCCCGCGCAATAGTGCTGACCAGCAATTCTGGCAGGTAATTCCGCGCGCTACCGACCCATTCCGTCACTGCCGAGCCCCCCCCCCCCCCGAGGCCGCGCCCGGCGACGGCGGCGAGCCTGCCGAACGGCGTGTCCTCGGCGGGGCGCAGGATGCGGCCGCCGAGCTCGGTGACCTTGGCGAGCGCGGCGTCCATGTCGTCGACGCCGACGTAGAACTGCCAGAACGACGGCGAGCCTTCGGGCAGGAATCCGTCCGCGTCCATCACCCCGGCCACCATCTGCTTGCCGATCATCGCCTGCGAGTAGCGGAATTCGTCGGTGTCCCCGATCGGGGTGTAGCTCCAGCCGAACACCTTCTCGTAGAACGGCAACGCGTCCGTGTAGCTGCGGGAGAGGGTCTCGAACCACACCGGCGCACCGGGCTCGTCCACGAGACTGAAGCCCTGGTGCTGGCCGGGCTGCCAGACGCCGATCACCGCGCCGGCCGGGTCGGCGAGGATCGCCATGGTGCCCTGCGGCCCCACCTGCATCGCCGGCATCAGGACCTGTCCGCCGGTGGCGGCCGCCGTGTCCGCGGTCGCGGCGGCGTCCCCGGACTTCAGGTAGATCGTCCACACGTTGCCGTACGGGTTGCCCTCCTGCTGCGGACCGAGCCCGGCGATGGGCTTGCCGTCCTTGCTGAAGATGGCGTACCCGCCGTACTGCGGGTCCTCGTTGGAGTCCGCGGCCCAGCCGAACAGGCCACTGTAGAAGGGTTTGACCTGTTCCGGATCCGAGCTGGTGAGGTCGATCCAGCAGGGTGCGCCGGCAAGTGGCTGGTGATCAGGCACGAATGTCTCCTTGGGCCGAGTGGTGCGAAGGAAAGGGTGCGACCCCAAACCTACGCCCGGGCACCGACACTCGCCCGGCGTCCGGCACCGGTCGAGATCAGCCGGCGCGGCCGCCGGCGATCAGGAGACGGGGACCGGCACCCGCTCCTCTGCCTGCACCTCGGTCTTGATCAGCTCGGTCTTGATCGGCTCGGTCTCGACCGACTCCGGCAGCGCCGTCTCCGTCGCGCCGGCCTTCTGCGCGTAGTAGAAGTGCGGGCGGCGGTGCCCCAGGAACGAACCGAACCACGACATGACCGCGATGTACCGGTTGCGGAAGCCGACCAGGTACATCATGTGCACGACCAGCCACAGCACCCAGGCCAGGGCGCCGGTGAGCTCGATCTTCTTCACCTTGGTCACCGCGCGGAAGCGGTTGATGATCGCCATGCTGCCCTTGTCGCGGAACTTGAACGCGGTGCCGCGGGGGGTCTTGCCGAGGATCGTGCGGGCGACGTGCCGGCCGCCCTGCATCGCCACGGGCGACTGGCCCGGCAGGTTGTTCAGCGAGGTCATGTCGCCGATCGCGAAGATGTCGGCGCGGCCGCCGACGGTCAAGTCCTGGTTGACCAGGAGGCGCCCGGCGCGGTCGGTCTCGCAGCCGGTGCGCTCGGCGAGCACCGAGGCGAAGTCGTTGGCCTGCACGCCCGCCGACCAGATGATCGTCTCGGCGGTGCGCCGCTCGGCGGCCTCGCTGCCGTGCGCCTTGAAGGTCGCGCCGTGCTCGTCGATGTCGGTGACGAGGGTGTTCAGCACCACCTCGACGCCCGACTTCTCCAGCGACACCTTGGTGTACTCGCTGAGCTTGCCGCCGTACGCGGGCAGCGCCACACCGGCGCCCTCGACCAGGGTGACGGTGACGTCGGCGGCGGTGATGCCGCGGATCGACTGCTCGAAGTAGCGGCCCGCGAGCTCCTTGATCTGGCCGGCCAGCTCGACGCCGGTCGCGCCGGCACCGATGACGATGAAGCTGAGCAGGTTCTTGCGGCGCTCCGGGTCGGTGGTGGTGTGCGCCTCCTCGAAGCAGCGCACGATCTGCGAGCGAAGCCGCTCGGCATCGTCGACGGTCTTGAGTGCGTAGGTGACCTTCGCGAACTCGTCGCGGCCGAAGTACGACTGCCGCGCGCCGGTCGCCGCAACCAGCGAGCGGTACGTGATCGTGTGGCGCACCCCGCCCGCCAGGTAGTCGAGCTCCTGGTCGTCGGGTCGGACGTCGACGACCCGGCCCAGCCGGACGTCGGCGTTCGGGTACTTCGCGAGGATCGAACGGACCGAGGGGGCGATCTCGCCGGCGGAGAGCACGCCGGTGGCAACCTGGTAGAGCAGGGGCTGGAAGAGGTGCTCGGTGGTCTCGGAGATGAGGACGAACGGCGTGCCTGCCTTGGCCAGCTTCTTGGCCGTGGCGAGGGCGCCGAAGCCCGAGCCCACGATGACAACCTCAGTGCGGTCCATGCCTGCCTCGCTCACGAAAACCTCCAGCTCGATCAGATGTATGACAGCCACGCTAAGGATTCCGGGCCGGGTTTGGCCACCCAACTGGGATATTCGGAGAACAGTTATCTGGATTGCTCATAAGTAGGATGGGGGCATGGACTTCCGGCAACTGCGTTACTTCCTCGCGGTCAGCGAGGAACTGAACTTCAGCCGCGCCGCGCAACGCTGCTTCATCTCGCAGTCGGCGATCAGCCACCAGATCACCCGGCTCGAGGGGGAACTGGGCGCCTCGCTGTTCGAACGGTCCACGCGGGTCGTCCGGCTCACCCCCGCGGGTGCCCGGCTGGTGCCGATCGCGCAGCAGGTGCTGAGCCTCGAGAGCCAGGCGTTCGCCGTCGCGCGCGAGCCCCGCAACAGGATCCGGATCACCGCGAACATGAGTTTCGCGCCGCAGAGCCTCGACGCCATCGCCCGCGTCCGCGAACGGCACCCGGACGTCGACATCGAGTTCGTGATCAAGAGCTTCGCGGACCGCATCGACGCCGTCGCGGCCGGTGACGCCGACCTCGCGCTGATCCGCGGGGACGTCGACCGACCGGGCCTCGAGCTCGTCCAGCTGGGCATCGAGGACCTGGTGATCGTGACGTCGAGCCAGCATCCGTTGTCCGCCTTCTCCACCGTCGAGCTCGGCGAGCTGGCCCCGTACCCGTTGCTGCTGCCGCCGCGGCACAGTCAGGTCCTGCTGCACTCGGTGGTCGAGGACGCGTTCGTGGAGGTGGGGCGGCGGGTGCAGCTCGGCCCGCCGATCGCGCGCGACCACCGGGCCACCCTCGACCTGCTCACCAACCCCCGGGCCTGGACGGTGCTCTACGCCAGCACGGTCACCGACGTCACCCGGACCGGCCTGAGCGTGATGCGCGAGGCCCGCGGACGGCTCCGGGTGCCGGTCTGCGGCGTCGTGCGCAGCGGCGGCGAGCCCACATCGGCGATGGCGCACCTGGTGAGCTCACTACGCCAGACCATGTACCCCGCCGAGACCTCGGCCGACGCCGCGGACCCCGAGGCCTAGCCGTCCCGGTCCCGGCCGATGAGTTTCCGCGCCCCGCCGGGTCGACCTTTGTAGGCGGCCTGTCCGGCCGCCGTGCGCGGACCCGCGCGCTGGACTCGAACTTCAGGAGATGTGATGACGCTTCCGAGGATCGGAACCCGAGACGAATGGCTGGCCGCCCGCGAGGAACTGCTCGCCGAGGAGAAGGCCCTGACCAAGGCGCGGGACGCGCTGAACACGCAGCGGCGCAACCTGCCGATGGTCGAGGTCGAGAAGGACTACCTCTTCGACGGCCCGAGCGGCCCGGCGCGCCTGATCGACCTGTTCGACGGCCGTCGGCAACTGATCGTCTACCACTTCATGTTCGACCCGTCCTGGGACGAGGGCTGCCCGAGCTGCACCGCGGGCACCGACGAGCTCTCCCCCGGCTTCGTCAGGCACCTGCACGTGCGGGACACCAGCTACGTGCTGGTGTCGAGGGCGCCGCTGGCGAAGCTGGAGCGGTACAAGGCCGCGAAGGGCTGGGACCTGCCGTGGTACTCCTCGTTCGGCACCGACTTCAACTACGACTTCGGGGTGACGATCGACGAGTCGGTGACTCCGGGGCGGTACAACTTCCGCAGCCGGGCGGAGTTCGAGGCGACGGGCTCGGACTTCTTCGACGCCGAGCAGCCGTTCGAGATGCCGGGCCGGAGCTGCTTCCTCCGGGTCGACGACCGCGTCTTCCACACCTACTCGCAGTACGCCCGCGGCCTGGAGTCGACCGGGGGCTCGTACTACTTCCTGGACCTCACCGCCCTCGGGCGGCAGGAGGAGTGGGAGGAGCCGAAGGGGCGCAGCGAGTCCGCCCGCTCGGCGAGACCAGACTTCGCGTCCTGACCCCGATTCCCACCGCCGGCGCGCCGCGGCCCGGTCGGTGCGAGCGGGGACGGCGGAGGTCGGTCCGCCGCCCCCGGCAACTACATCGCGCGGCGGCCCGACAGCGCGCGCCCGAGGGTCAGCTCGTCCGCGAACTCGAGGTCGCCGCCCATCGGCAGGCCCGAGGCCAGCCGGGTGACGGACAGTCCGGGGAAGTCGCGCAGCATCCGCACCAGATAGGTCGCGGTCGCCTCGCCCTCGGTGTTCGGGTCGGTCGCGATGATCACCTCGGCGACGTCGACACCGTCGTCCTGGTTGCCGATGCGCGCGAGCAACTCCCGGATCCGGAGCTGGTCGGGACCGACGCCGCTGAGCGGGTCCAGCGCGCCGCCGAGCACGTGGTACAGCCCCTTGAACTCGCGGGTGCGCTCGACGGCCTGCACGTCCTTGGGCTCCTCGACCACGCAGATGATGGTGCGGTCACGCCGGGAGTCCGAGCAGATCCGGCACCGCTCCTTGTCGGAGACCGTGCCGCAGACCTCACAGAACTGCACCCCGTCGCGCACCCGTTGCAGCGCCTTCTGCAGCCGGTCGATCTCCGTCGGCTCGACGCTGAGCAGGTGGAAGGCAATCCGCTGGGCGCTCTTGGGACCGACGCCCGGCAGCTTGCCGAGCTCGTCGATCAGATCCTGAACCGGACCTTCGTACACCGGGCGCCGCTAGAAGGGGAGTCCGGGCAGGCCACCCGCGAGCGGCCCGAGCTTGCCGGCCGCCAGCGCCTGCGCCTGCGTCGCCGCGTCTGCGATGGCCCCGATCACCAGGTCCTGCAGGGTCTCGACGTCGTCGGGGTCGACCACCTTCGGGTCGATCGTCAGGGCCACCACCTCACCGGTCCCCCGGACGGTGGCCGTGACGAGTCCGCCACCGGCCTGGCCGGTGACCTCTTCCTTGGCGATCTCGGCCTGCGCGGCCATCAGCTGCTGCTGCATCTGCTGGGCCTGCGCGAGGAGTTGCTGCATGTCGGGTTGTCCACCGGGCTGCACGTCGATGTCCTTTCTGCGTGTTGTCCGCCAGCGTAGACGCTTGCCGCTAGCGTGGTTCGGATGCGAGGGACGACGGGACGGCTGACGGCACTGCTGCTCCTGGCCGCGTCCGCGCCGGTGCTCGCCGGGTGCACCATCCCGGTCGACGACGCCGCCGCGGCCGGTGTGGAGGCGCCGGGCGTCGCCGCCCCGGCGACGCCGAGCCTCGCGGGCCGGACGGTGTTCCTCGATCCCGGCCACAACGGCGCCAACGACGCCTCGATCGGAAACCAGGTCCCCACCGGCCGCGGCGGCACCAAGGACTGCCAGACGACCGGCACCAGCACCGACGCCGGGTACCCCGAGCACACCTTCGCCTGGGAGGTCAGCGCGCTGATCCGGGCCGAACTCGAGGCGCTGGGTGCCCGGGTGCTGCTCAGCCGCCCGGACGACGCCGCGGTCGGGCCGTGTGTGGACGCCCGCGTCGAGGCCGCCAACGCCGCGGGCGTCGACGCGGCGGTGTCCGTGCACGCCGACGGCGCCGGGCCGGACCAGCACGGATTCCATGTCTGCTACTCGGCGCCGCCGCTGAACCCGACGCAGGCCGGCCCGTCCGTGGCGTTCGCCGGCGCCGTCCGGGACTCGCTGCGCGAGGCCGGCGTGGTCCCGTCGACGTACGTCGGACGGGACGGGCTGATGCCCCGCGATGACCTCACCGGGCTCAACCTGGCGCAGCGGCCCACCGTCCTGGTGGAGTTGGGCAACATGCGCAACGCAGACGAGGCCCGCTCGATGGCCGACGACGCGGGCCGGGCCCACTACGCGGGTGCCGTGGCGCGCGGCGTCGCCGACTTCCTGGGTCCGCGGTAGCGGTCAGCCGACCTCGCGGGCCAGGTTGGCCAGCACCGCGCCCTGGATCTTCCGCAGTCCCAGCGGGGCGAAGGTGCGCTCGAAGAAGCCGCCGACGCCGCCGGCGCCCTTCCACGCGGTGGTGGTGGTGACCGTCGTGCCGGATCCCGACGGCGCGACCGTCCAGGTGGTGACGAGGCTGGAGTTGGCGTCGGTCTCGGTGACGGTGTTGCCGGCCACGGCGACGGTCGCCTTGATGTCGCGCGAACGCTTCTCGGTCGCCTTGAGCGTCCACTGCGCGACCGTGCCGGCACCCTGGCCGCCCTCGAGCACGCGGTAGTCCAGGTACTGCTCGGTGAGGATGCGGGGACGCACCGTCTCGTAGTCGGCAAGGGCCGCGAGCACCTGCTCCGGCGTCGCCGTGACCTCGACCGAACTGCTGGCGCTGACCTGTCCCACTGTGGATCTCCTTAAGGCTGAGCCGGCGCTGACGGTGCGCCGACCCCCGCCATCGTGCCCGGTCCCGAATGCCCCGGCTACCTTCTGCCGTCGCGTGTGCGGGGTATCACAACCGGATGCCGTGGCGGGTCGCTCCGCGACCGAATCGCAACGTTTACGTGACGTTTCCGGTCGACGGCGAATCACCGGTCGCCGAGTCCGGCGGTGCGCGATAGCGTCGAAGGGTGGCTGTCACTCTGAGTGCGTTACGCGAAGGACTGAGCAGACGATCATCCACGCCGCGAGAGGTCGGGTCACAGGCCCACCGCGCAGGCGTGCAACGACTGCTGTCGAGTTACCACGCCATCCCACCGGATGCCACCGTGCGACTGGCGAAGAAGACGTCCAACCTGTTCCGGGCCCGCGCCCGGAGCGATGCGCCCGGACTCGACGTCTCCGGCCTGACCGGGGTGATCTCGGTGGACCCGGTGGCGCGCACCGCCGACGTCGCCGGGATGTGCACGTACGAGGACCTCGTCGACGCGACCCTCCCCTACGGACTGGCGCCCCTGGTCGTCCCCCAACTCAAGACCATCACCCTCGGCGGCGCGGTCACCGGCCTCGGCATCGAGTCCACCTCGTTCCGCAACGGGCTGCCGCACGAGTCGGTGCTCGAGATCGACGTGCTGACCGGCGGCGGCGAGATCGTCACCGCGACGCCCGACGGCGACCACGCGGACCTGTTCTGGGGCTTCCCCAACTCGTACGGCACCCTGGGCTACTCCACCCGGCTGCGGATCGCACTCGAACCGGTCAAACCCTTTGTCGCGCTGCGACACCTGCGGTTCGACGACCTCGCCGAGCTGCAGGCCGCGATGGACCGGATCGCGTCGGAGCGCAGCCACGACGGCATCGCGGTCGACTACCTGGACGGCACCGTGTTCTCGGCGACCGAGAGCTACCTGACGCTCGGCACGCAGACCGACGAACGCGGCCCGGTCAGCGACTACACCGGCCAGCAGATCTACTACCGGTCGATGCAGCACGTGTCCACCACCCACCCGAAGACCGACCGGCTGACCATCCACGACTACCTGTGGCGCTGGGACACCGACTGGTTCTGGTGCTCGCGGGCGTTCGGCGCGCAGCACCCTCGGATCCGGCGGGTGTGGCCGAAACGCTACCGGCGCAGCAGTTTCTACTGGAAGCTGATCGCGCTCGACCAGAAGTACGACATCGGCGACCGGCTCGAGCGGCGCAAGGGCAACCCGCCGCGCGAGCGGGTCGTGCAGGACGTCGAGGTGCCGATCGAGCGCACCGCCGACTTCGTGCACTGGTTCCTGCGGGAGATCCCGATCGAGCCGCTGTGGCTGTGCCCGCTGCGACTGCGCGAACCCGCCCCCACCGGGGCCTCGGCCGCGCGGCCCTGGCCGCTGTACCCGCTGGAACCGAAGCGGACCTACGTCAACATCGGCTTCTGGTCGTCGGTCCCGATCGTTGCGGGCCAACCCGAGGGCGCCGCGAACCGGCTGATCGAGCACACGGTCAGCGACTTCGAGGGACACAAGTCCCTGTACTCCGACTCCTACTACACCACGGAGGAGTTCGACGTCCTCTACGGCGGCGAACGCCTCCGCGAGCTCAAGCAACGCTACGACCCCGATTCACGTCTACTGGACCTGTACTCAAAGGCGGTGCAACGCAAGTGACCACGTACAAGGATTCCCATACCCCGATCGGACACCTCAACGGCGCACAGAAGCTCTCGATTGCCGAGATCCTCGAGACCGTCGCCGACGGCGACATCCCCCTGCGTTTCACCGCATACGACGGCAGTGCCGCCGGACCCACCGACGCCGAGTACGGCCTGTCGCTCAAGTCGCCGCGCGGCGCCACCTACCTGGCGACCGCCCCCGGCGACCTCGGCATGGCCCGGGCGTACGTCTCCGGCGACCTCGAGGCCACCGGCGTGCACCCCGGCGACCCCTACGAACTGCTCCGGGTGATGGGCGACGACATGCACTTCCGTCGCCCGTCGGCGCTGACCATCGCCACCATCACCCGCTCCCTGGGCTGGGACCTGTTGCGCCCCATCGCCCCGCCGCCGCAGGAGCACCTGCCGCGCTGGCGGCGGTTCGCGGAAGGGTTGCGGCACTCCAAGACTCGCGACGCAGAGGTGATCCACCACCACTACGACGTCTCCAACGCCTTCTACGAGCACGTGCTCGGGCCGTCGATGACGTACACCTGCGCGGCCTACGAGTCCGCAGACCAGTCCCTCGAGGACGCCCAGCACAACAAGTACCGGCTGGTGTTCGACAAGCTCGGGCTCAAGGCCGGCGACCGACTGCTCGACATCGGCTGCGGCTGGGGTTCGATGGTCCGGTACGCCGCCCGCCGCGGCGTCCGGGTGATCGGCGTGACCCTCTCGGCCGAGCAGGCCGAGTGGGCCCAGAAAGCCATTGCCGAGGAAGGACTCTCGGATCTCGCCGAGGTGCGGCACTCGGACTACCGGGACGTCACCGAAACCGGATTCGACGCGGTCTCCTCGATCGGGCTGACCGAGCACATCGGCGTCGGCAACTACCCCGCCTACTTCGGGTTCATCAAGGACAAGCTGCGTGAGGGCGGGGTGGTGCTCAACCACTGCATCACCCGTCCCGACAACAAGCACGCGGCGCGGGCCGGCGGATTCATCGACCGGTACGTGTTCCCGGACGGCGAGCTGACCGGGTCCGGCCGGATCATCACCGAGATGCAGGACGTCGGCCTCGAGGTGCGGCACGAGGAGAACCTCCGCGAGCACTACGCGCTGACACTGGCCGGTTGGTGCCGGAACCTGGTCGACAACTGGGACGCCTGCGTCGCCGAGGTCGGCGAGGGCACCGCGAAGGTGTGGGGCCTGTACATGGCGGGCTCGCGGCTCGGGTTCGAACGCAACGTCGTCCAGTTGCACCAGGTGCTGGCCGTCAAGCTGGGCCCCAAGGGCGAGGCGAACCTGCCCCTGCGCCCGTGGTGGAAGGCCTAGGCAGAAGCGTCGGCACAGGAAGGGGCCCTTCGTTCCGGTGAACGAAGGGCCCTTCCTGTCTGTCGGAGGACCTCGGCCTGTCAGAGAACGAAGTGACCGATCAGCTGCCCGATGTGCTGGATGTCCACCTTGCCCTTGAACTCCAGGCGCACCTTGCCCAAACCGCTGAACCACATCTCCAGTTCCGCGTCGAGGTCGAAGGTACCGGCAGTCTCGACACTCCATGCCTGGATCTTGTTGTAGGGCAGCGAACTGTAGTCCCTCTTCTTGCCCGTCAGCCCCTGCACATTGATCGCGATGAGCCGTTTGTTGGTGAACACGACGCTGTCACGGATCCCCTTGAAGGCGAGGTGAAGCTGCTCGCCCTCGACAAGGAGTGGCGCGATCTCGCCGTGAAGTTCGGCCGGACTGATTGGGCCGAGCTTGGCGAACGCGGCATTCTGAAAATCGATCATGCGAAGAGAGAGTAGTGATGGCCCCTGACGGGCCGGAAAACGTACCTCGCCACCAGCCCCAACGTGATGAGTTTCGCTCGAACAGCGGGAGATCGGACTCGAGTGTGTACGGCGGACCCCGGAAACGCCTCGAGGCGTTCCCCGCTCGGACTGACCGAATGGGAAACGCCTCGAGGAGGTTGGAGCCTAGGCCTTCAGGGAGGCGGGCGGGGTGAAGCGCTCGCCGTACTTCGCGGCGAGCTCCTCGGCGCGCTTGACGAAGCCGGCCTTTCCGCCCTCGTAGCCGACGACGTACTGGTGCACGCCACCGGTCCAGGCCGGGAAGCCGATGCCCATGATCGAGCCGATGTTGGCATCGGCGCTGGTCATCAGGACGCCCTCGTCGAAGCACTTCTGCGTCTCGATGGCCTCGATGAACAGCATCCGCTCGATCAGGTCCTGGATCGGGGCCTGGTTCGAGCCGGAGTTGAACTGCTCACGCAGGCCCGGCCACAGGCCGGTGCGCTTGCCGTCGGTGTAGTCGTAGAAGCCCGCGCCGCCGAGGCGACCCTTGCGGTCGTTGCCCTCGACGAGGAAGTTGATGACGTCGCCGGCCGGGTCGGCGGGCAGTTCCTTGCCCTCCGCCAGCGCCGCGGCCTTGGACTCCGCGCGGATCTTCTGCATCAGCGTCAGGTTCAGCTCGTCCGAGAGCTGCAGCGGCGCCGCCGGGTAGCCCGCCTGCATGCCGGCCTGCTCGATGGTGGCCGGCTCGATGCCCTCGGCGACCATGCCGATGGCCTCGTTGATGAAGGTGCCGATGACGCGCGAGGTGAAGAAGCCACGCGAGTCGTTGACCACGATCGGGGTCTTGCGGATCGCCTGGACGAAGTCGAACACCCGGGCCAGCGCCTCGTCGGAGGTCTTCTCACCGCGGATGATCTCGACCAGCGGCATCTTGTCCACGGGAGAGAAGAAGTGGATGCCGATGAAGTCTTCCTGGCGCTTGACGCCGGTCGCGAGACCGGTGATCGGCAGCGTCGAGGTGTTCGAGCCCAGCAGCGCGTTGGGCTCGACGATGTCCTCGATCTCCTGGAAGACCTTCGCCTTGAGCTCGGGCGACTCGAAGACCGCCTCGACCACGAAGTCGACGCCCGCGAAGTCCGCCGCGTCCGCGGTCGGGGTGATGCGCGCGAGCAGGGCGTCCGACGCCTCCTGCGTGGTCTTGCCACGCGAGAGGGCCTTGGCCTCGATCTTCTCGGAGTACGCCTTGCCCTTGGTCGCCGCCTCGATGGTGACGTCCTTGAGCACGACCTCGAAGCCGGCCTTGGCGGAGACGTACGCGATGCCCGCGCCCATCATGCCGGCGCCGAGCACGCCGATCTTCTTGATCTCGCCCTTGGGGATGTCCTTCGGACGCGAGGCGCCCGACCCGATCGCCTGCATGTCGAAGAAGAACGCCTGGATCATGTTCTTCGCGACCTGGCCGGTGACCAGCGAGGTGAAGTAGCGCGACTCGATGGTCAGCGCGTTGTCGATGTCGACCTGCGAGCCCTCGACGGCCGCGGCCATGATTGCGCGCGGGGCCGGCATGGGCGCACCCTTGAGGGTCTTGCGCAGGTTCGCCGGGACGGCGGGCAGGTTGGCGGCGAACGCCGGGGTGGCGGGGGTGCCGCCGGGGATCTTGTAGCCCTTGACGTCCCAGGGCTGCACGCCCGACTCGGGGTTGGCCTTGATCCAAGCCTTGGCGGCGGGGACGAGCTCCTCGATCGACGAGACGACCTCGTCGACCAGGCCGACCCCCTTGGCCTGCACCGGTCCACGCTGCTGGCCCTGCAGAAGCATCTGGGTCAGCGCGGTCATCAGGCCGAACATGCGGACCGTGCGGACCACACCGCCGCCGCCGGGCAGCAGGCCGAGGGTGACCTCGGGCAGGCCGATCTTGACGCCCTTGACGTCCGCGGCGATGCGGTGGTGGGTGGCCAGCGCGATCTCCAGGCCGCCACCGAGCGCGGCGCCGTTGATGCAGGTGACGACGGGCTTGCCGAGGGTCTCGAGGCGACGCAGGTCGGCCTTGAGGGTGACGCTGTGGTTGAAGATCTCCTCGGCGTTCTCGGGGCCGACCTTGATCATGTTCTTGAGGTCACCGCCGGCGAAGAAGGTCTTCTTGCCGGAGGTCAGGACGACACCGGTGATGGCGTCCTTCTCCGCGTACAGCCGGTCGACGGTGGCCTTCATCGAGGCGATGTAGGCCGCGTTCATGGTGTTCGCGCCCTGGTTGGGGTCGTCGATGGTGAGCACGACGATTCCGTCGGCGTCCTGCTCCCAGTTGATGATGTTCTGCTCGCTCACTGCTTCAAGTCTCCTGGTAGTCGGCGATATGGAAGGGACGGGCCGCGTCAGACGCGCTCGATGATGGTGGCCACGCCCATGCCGCCGCCGATGCACAGCGTGATGAGCGCGTAGCGCGCGTTGCGGCGCTCGAGCTCGTCGACCATGGTGCCGGTGATCATCGCGCCGGTCGCGCCGAGCGGGTGGCCCATCGCGATGGCGCCGCCGTTGACGTTGAGCTTCTCGTCCGGGATGTTCATGTCCTTCTGGAACTTGAGCACCACGGAGGCGAACGCCTCGTTGATCTCAACGAGGTCCATGTCCTCGATCGTCAGGCCGGCGGACGCGAGGACCTTCTTGGCGGCCGGCGTCGGGCCGGTCAGCATGATGGTCGAGTCCGCGCCGGAGGTGGCGGTCGCGACGACGCGGGCACGGGGGGTCAGGCCCATGTCCTTGCCGGCCTGCTCGGAGCCGACGAGCAGCAGCGCGGCGCCGTCGACGATGCCGGAGCTGTTGCCGCCGTGGTGGACGTGGTTGATCTTCTCGACGAAGTGGTACTTCTGCAGCGCCACGGCGTCGAAGCCGCCCATCTCACCGACCGCCGCGAAGGCGGGGGCCAGGGTGCCGAGCGACTCCGCGGTGGTGCCGGGACGCATGTGCTCGTCGTTGTCCAGGATGGTGACGCCGTTGATGTCCTTGACCGGCACCACGGACTTGGCGAAGTAGCCGCCGGCCCAGGCCTTGGCGGCCAGGTCCTGCGAGCGCACTGCGTAAGCGTCCACGATGTCGCGGGTGAAGCCCTCGATGGTGGCGATCAGGTCCGCGCCGACGCCCTGCGGGACGAAGTAGTTGTCGTAGTTGGTGGCCGGGTCCAGGGCCCAGGCGCCGCCGTCGGAGCCCATCGGCACGCGGGACATCGACTCGACGCCGCCGGCGATGACCAGCTCGTCCCAGCCGGAGCGCACCTTCTGGGCGGCGATGTTGACGGCCTCGAGGCCGGACGCGCAGAAGCGGTTGAGCTGCACGCCACCGACGGTGTCCGGCAGGCCGGCGTCGTTGACCGCGATGCGGGCGATGTCCATGCCCTGGTCGCCGACGGGGGTGACCACGCCGAGGATCAGGTCCGAGATGCGGTCCTCGTCCAGGTCCGGGAAACGCACACGCAGCTCGTCGATCAGGCCGGTGACCAGCGAGATCGGCTTGACCGAATGCAGCGAACCGGTCTTCTTGCCGCGGCCACGCGGGGTTCGGATGGCTTCATAAATGAATGCCTCTGTGGTCACTGTGAGGTGTTCCTTCCTGTGCACGTCCCCGCGCGCATGCGTGCGGTTCGCGATGTTCAGTGAAAAATTCCACGCCTGGCGCCGTCCATCCAACGCCGGACCCGAGGTAGACACCTCGACCACACAATCCTAGAACGTGTTCCAAAAAATGATCTAGGACCGAACCGATCGAGGTCTGTGACCATTGCGATCACACCGGCGGCGGGCGTCCGGCCCCGGTTCCAACCGGGCCACCCCGCTCGTTCGCCTGGAAGCGCGTCGGATCCGGGTGTTCAATTGGGTACGGCCCGACGGCCGGCAGCGTGGGAGAGAAGATCCGCCAGGCGTCCGCCATAGGGAGACTCGATGACCATCTCCACCCCGAACCAACTGGAACTGCTCCGCGAGCTCGAGCCGACGGTCGAGTCCGGCCTGAACCAGCACCTGTCGATCGCGAAGGACTGGCACCCGCACGACTATGTGCCGTGGGACGAGGGTCGCAACTTCGCCGCACTGGGCGGCGACGACTGGGCGCCCGAGCAGTCCCGGCTCTCCGAGGTGGCCACGGCGGCGATGATCACGAACCTGCTGACCGAGGACAACCTGCCGTCCTACCACCGGGAGATCACGGCGAGCTTCTCCCGCGACGGGGCGTGGGGAACCTGGGTGAACCGCTGGACCGCCGAGGAGAACCGGCACGGCATCGTGATGCGGGACTACCTGACGGTGACCCGATCCGTCGACCCGGTGCGGCTCGAGGAGATGCGCATGGCGCACATGACCACCGGGCTGACCTCGCCGATGGACGGCTCCTTCCTGCACTCGGTGTCCTACGTGACCTTCCAGGAACTGGCGACCCGACTCTCGCACCGCAACACCGGCCATGCCTGCGCGGACGCCGACGCCGAGCGGATGCTGGACCGGATCGCCGCCGACGAGAACCTGCACATGGTCTTCTACCGGACTCTCGCCGGCGCCGCCCTCGACCTGACGCCCGACGCGGCGATGGACGCGATCACCGAGGTGGTGATCCGGTTCCAGATGCCCGGTCTGTCGATGCCGGACTTCCGGCGAAACGCGCTGCTCCTCGCCACCCACGGCATCTACGACCTGCGTCAGCACCTCGACGACGTGCTGTGGCCGGTGCTGCGGATGTGGAAGGTGTTCGACCGCAACGACTTCACCGCGGTCGGCGAGCGGGCCCGGGACCGGCTTGCCGACCACCTCGAGGAACTCTCACGCAAGGCGGTCCGCTTCGAGGAGACCCGCGAGCGGCTGCGGGCCCGGGAGGGCGCGCGGGCCTGAGCCCGGCTCGCCGAGGTCCGGGGCTCGCGCCTCTGACCAGGCACGGGATCGACATCACGCCGAAGTTCACCCGACAGTTTCACCCGTGTTCGAGCGGACTTCTCGCCCGCGCCCCTCGCGTTGCCGTGTGCCCCGGCCCTGACCGCCCTATGGTGGTCCCGGCACATGGCAAGCGGCGAAGGGGACGGCATGCGAACGGGTGGATCCACGATCTGGCACTGGAAGACGAGTTGGCGCGCGCACCTCGTCTTCGGGTTTGCCCGCGTCGTCGTCAAGCCGGTGATGGCGGCGTGGCCCACCGGCGACCGCGGTCTGGCCGTGCTCGCCCGGCTCGAGAGCCGACTGGACCGGATGCCGGCGCCGCCGAACACCACCGTCGAGCCGATGACGCTGGGCGGGGTGCGGTGCGAACGCGTCACCCACCCGCGCCAGGCCGGCGACGCCTTCTCGGGCGCCACCGTTCTGTACTTCCACGGCGGCGGGTTCCTGTTCTGCGGGCTGGGCTCGCACCGCGGCGTCTGCGCCCAGCTCGCCGCCTACTCCGGCGCCCCGGTGGTGTCGGTGGACTACCGCCAGCTCCCCCACGGCGGCATCGGGACCTCGATCGCCGACGCGATGACCGCGTACCGCGAACTGCTCGACAGCTGTGACGACCCCACCAAGATCGTCGTCGCCGGCGATTCCGCGGGCGGCTACCTCGCGATGAAGGTGGCCGAGATCGCGGCGCTGCAGGGCCTGCCGACGCCGGCCGCGGTGCTCGGGTACTCGCCGCTGCTCAACCTCGACCTCGAGGCGCACGACCCGGAGTTCATGCGCCGGGACGCGTACCTGCCGATGAACCAGGTGCGCAAGGTCAAGGATCGCTGGCTGTCCGGGCCGGAGAAGATCATCGGGGCGCAGTCTCCGATCGACGCCGACCCGGCCCTGTTCCCGCCGGTGTTCCTGGTCGCCGCCGAGTACGAACTGATGCGCCCGGACGTCGAGTACCTCACCGCCCGCTTCGAGCGGGCCGGGCAGCCCGTCGAGACCCACCTGTGGGCCGGCCAGATCCACGCCTTCCCGGTGATCGGCCCGACTCTGAGGGAGAGCCGGGAGTCCGTCGGGCTGAGCGTCGAGTTCGCGCGGCGCAGCCTCGGCGCCGTGCGCAAGCGTTCGGCCTGACCGACCCCCGTCACGCTCCCCAATGTCACATCGGGTGCCCTCGGGGCACCCGATGTGACATTGGGGACGGTCGGCCGGTCGGCAGGCGGACGCGGCACCACTCCAGATCGGTGCGGGCCGCGGGACGACCGCGTCACTCGATGCGCTTGGCGCCCAACTCGTCCGCCAGGAGCTCGATGGCGATCTCCACCGGGTCGCGCCGAACAGACTCGGCACCAGGCTCGGCGGCCTGCGCCATCATCTCTTCCTCGTCCTCGGGCGTGACGTTCTCCGAGGTCGGCGGCTCCGGCTCGTTCGGCGGCGGGCCCGGGTCGTCCGGGTAGTCCGGGTAGTCCGGCGGCGGGATGTCGTCGACGGAGTCCCCCGACGGGCGCGGCCGCGACGGCTGGGCATTTCCCTGACTCGGACGCGAGAACCTCGGCCCGCCAGCCGGTTTCGACGGCTCGCGCGAGGCCGCGGCACGCTGCACCGGCGCGACGGGCTCCGCGGTGCCGACCTCGCAGTCGACGGTCCAGTCCACCCCGAACACCTCGCGCAGCGCGTCCCGGATGACGTCCGCGTTGCGCGTCTCGACCAGCCGTTTGGCCAGTGGCGCCGAGGCGTGGATGAGGATCAGCCGGTTGTTCTCGATCGCGCGCACGGTGGCACCGGAGAGCATGACCTCCACGGTGCGACTGCGCTCGCGAACCTTGGCGCGGACCTCGGACCACACCGCGCGGACCGCGGCGGCGTCGGGTTGGCCGGCCGCCGCGGGTGCGGGCACGGGCTCCGGTTCCGCCTCGGGCATCGGCTCGGGCACGGGCGCCGGCTCGGACACGGGTTCCGTTGCCTGCACGGGAATCTCGACCGGAACGGCCGGCTGCCGCACGGGGGCGGCGGGCTCCGGCTCCGGCTCGAACTGCTCCGGGGCCGGTGCGGCCTGGGCCGCCGGCTCGGGCCGCACGAACTCCGGTTCCGGGGCGGGCGTCTCGACGACCGGGGCGGAAGGCTCGACGACCGAGGCGGGCGGCTCGACGACCGAGGCGGGCGGCTCGACGACCGGGGTCACGGGCTCGGGCGCCTGGGCCACCGGGGCCGGTGCGGGCGCTGCCGGCTCGACCACCGGCGCCGGAACCGGCTCGGCCACCGGCGCCGGAACCGGCTCGGCCACCTGTGCCACCGGTTCCGGGGCAGCAGGCACCGGAGCAGATTCCACGGGTGCGGGCGCCGGCTCGGAAGCCTGCGTTGCCGACCGCTGCGAGGGCCGCTGGTAGATCGGCTCGGGTTCCGGGCCGGCCGGCGCGCTCGGCCGAGCGGCGGGCTCCGCAGCCGCGTGCGTCCGCGCCGCCGTCGCCTGCCCGGCCGCGGGCACGCTCACGCCGGGACTCCGCTCCAGCCGTTCCAGGCGTTGCAGCACGGCCGATTCCGCGTCGGACGCCGAGGGCAGCAGCATCCGCGCGCACATCACCTCGAGCAGCAACCGGGGCGCCGTGGCGCCGCGCATCTCGCCGAGTCCGGCGTGCATCAGTTCCGCGTACCGGGCCAGCGTCGCGGGGCCGATCCGCTCGGCCTGCTCCCGCATCCGCTCGAGCACGTCGCCGGGCGCGTCGACCAGGCCCCGCTCGGCCGCGTCGGGCACCGCCCGCATCAGGATCAGGTCACGGATGCGCTCGAGCAAATCCACCGCGAACCGCCGCGGGTCGTGGCCGGCGTCCATCACGTTGTCGACCGTGCCGAACAGGGCCGCGCCGCCACCGGCGGCGAGCGCGTCGACGGCGTCGTCGATCAGGGCGACGTCGGTGACGCCGAGCAGCGACAGCGCCCGCGCGTACGTGACGCCCTCGCTGCCCGCGCCGGCGAGCAGCTGGTCCAGCACGCTCAACGAGTCACGCGGCGAGCCTCCGCCCGCCCGGATCACCAGCGGGTACACGGCGGGGTCGACCGCGACGTGCTCCTGCGCGCAGATCTTCTCGAGCAGCCCGCGCATGGTGGTCGGCGCGAGCAGCCGGAACGGGTAGTGGTGGGTGCGCGACCGGATGGTCGGCAGCACCTTCTCCGGTTCGGTGGTGGCGAAGACGAAGATGAGGTGCTCCGGCGGCTCCTCCACGATCTTGAGCAGGGCGTTGAAGCCCTGCGTGGTGACCATGTGCGCCTCGTCGACGATGAAGATGCGGTAGCGGGACTCCGCGGGCGCGTAGAAGGCCCGGTCACGCAGCTCGCGGGTGTCGTCGACGCCGCCGTGGCTGGCCGCGTCGAGCTCGATCACGTCCAGGTTGCCGGGACCGCCGGGCGCCAGCGCGACACAGGAGTGACACACCCCGCACGGTGTGGAGGTGGGTCCCTCCACACAGTTCAGCGAGCGCGCCAGGATCCGGGCCGAGGACGTCTTGCCACAGCCGCGCGGACCCGAGAACAGGTAGGCGTGATTGATGCGGCCGGCGTCCAGGGCGGTGCTCAGGGGTTCGGTGACGTGCTCCTGCCCCACCACTTCAGCGAAGGTCGCCGGTCGATACTTCCGGTAGAGGGCCACGCGGTGAGGGTACCGGCGATGCCCGACATCGCGCCCACGGACCACTGCGACCCGCTCGCGTCCCGCGACCACGGCGCCACGTGTCACCGCCCGACCTCGGACGACCTGTGCAAAATCCGAAACACAGCCGCAACACGACCGCCGCGCCGGTGAAACCGCAGCCCCGCATCGTCAGTTACAGATGCGGCAACATCCCGCACCGACAGGAGGACTGACGTGCAGACAATCGACGCCGGCGACACCGCCTGGTTGCTCGTGAGCACCGCGCTGGTACTGCTCATGACGCCCGGACTGGCCCTGTTCTACGGCGGCATGGTGCGGTCGAAGGGCGTGCTCAACATGATCATGATGAGCTTCGTCGCCATCGCCCTGGTCACCGTCGTCTGGCTGCTGGTGGGGTACAGCCTGGCCTTCGGCGACGACATCGGCGGCGGCCTGCTCGGTGGGCTCGAGCACTTCGGGATGGCGGGCATCGACCCGACCACCCTGCACGGCACCGTGCCGGAGTTCCTGTTCGCCACCTTCCAGCTCACCTTCGCGATCCTCACCGCCGCGCTGATCAGCGGCGCGATCGCCGACCGCGCCAAGTTCTCCTCCTGGATGGTGTTCGTGCCGGTCTGGGCGCTGGCCGTGTACGTCCCCGTCGCGCACTGGGTGTGGGGTCCGGACGGCTGGATCGCCCGCCTCGGCGCCCTCGACTACGCCGGCGGCCTCGTCGTGGAGATCGTCTCCGGCGCGTCCGGCCTGGCGTTGGCGCTGGTCCTGGGCCCGCGCATCGGATTCCGCAGCGAGCCGATGCGCCCGCACAACCTGCCGTTGGTGCTGCTCGGGGTGGGCCTGCTGTGGTTCGGCTGGTTCGGTTTCAACGCCGGTTCCGCGCTGTCCGCGAACGGCACCGCGGCCGCCGTCTTCCTCAACACGCTGGTCGCCGGCTGCACGGGCATGCTCGGGTGGCTGGTGGTCGAGCAGCGCCGCGACGGCCACCCCACCACCTTCGGCGCCGCGTCCGGCGTGGTCGCGGGCCTGGTCGCCATCACCCCGTCCTGCGGCTGGGTGACGGTCGGCGGCGCCGCGGTGATCGGCGTGGTCGCGGGCGGCGTCTGCTCGTTCGCGGTCGGCTGGAAGTTCAAGTTCGGCTACGACGACTCGCTCGACGTGGTCGGCGTGCACCTGGTCGGCGGGATCGTCGGCACCCTGCTGATCGGCCTGCTCGCCGCGAAGGTGATGACCGGCGGCGTGTCCGGGCTGCTGTTCGGCGGCGGGCTGGCCCAGCTCGGCAAGCAGGTCGCCGCGGTCCTGGTGGTCGGCCTCTACGCGTTCGGCATGAGCTACGGCCTCGGCAAGCTGATCGACCGGTACCTCGGGTTCCGGGTCAGCGCCGAGGACGAGATCACCGGCGTCGACCTGGCGCTGCATGCCGAGTCCGCGTACGAGCACGCGGTGCTCGCGCACGGCGGACCGACCGGCCCGGGCCTGTTCCCGCCGCGCGACGAGGAGCCCCGCCGCCGGGCCGCCGAGGAGGACGACGACCCGGTGCACTGACCGGACGACGGATCGCCGCCGCCCCGCAACAGGTCCGCTACTATCCCGGGGTCCGGGCACCGGATGATTCGTCGTCCCACCAGGAAGCACCGATGTCCGCGACCACAGATCCACAGGCGACGACGTCGCCGTCCGACAACACACCCGACGCAACGACCGGCGCCGCGGAGAGCGCGTCGCCGGTCGGCGCCGGTGGCCGACTGCGCCGCTACGGCCGCACGCTGCACCCCGTCGGCCTGACGCTGGCCCTGCTGTTCTTCTGCTGGTCGATGACGCCGTCGCTGCTGCCGCGCACCTGGTACCTGCAGGCCGTGGCGACCGGCATCAGCGTCGCGACCGGGTACGGAATCGGTTGCCTCGCAGCGTGGCTGGTCCGCAAGTGCGGCTTCACCGTGCGGCACTCGGAACGGACCCGGCGGATCGGCTGGTGGACCCTGCTGGGCCTGGCCGTGGTCGCGGTGCCGACCTTCCTCGTCCTCGGCTCCTGGTGGCAGCAGATCGTCCGCGAGCTCGCCCAGGCGGAGCCCGCGAGCCGCTCGTACTACCTTCTGGTGCTGGCACTCTCGCTGACCGTCGCGGTCGCGATCCTGGCGATCGCGCGGGCGATCCGCGGCGGCACCAACCGGCTGACCGCGCTCGGGCTGCGCTACGTGCCCGCCCCCGTCGCGCGGCTGGCGAGCCTGGTGGTGGTGCTGGTCGTGGGCGTGCTGGTGGTCAATGGCGTTGTCTACCAAGGCGTCATCGGCCTGGCGAACCGGTCCGCGGCGACCGCGGACCAGAGCACCGCGCCCGACGTGACCGAGCCGACCGCGGCCGAGCGGTCCGGCTCCCCCGCCTCCGCCGAACCGTGGGGCAGCCTCGGCCGGGAGGGCCGCACGTTCGTCGCCGGCGGCCCGACCCCCGAGCAGATCTCCGCCGTCACCGGCCGTCCGGCGCCCATGCCGATCCGGGTCTACGCGGGCCGTGAGTCCGCCGATTCCGTTGAGGGCGTGGCGGATCGGGTGGTCGCCGAACTCGAGCGCACCGGCGCCTTCGACCGCAGCGTCCTCGCCGTCGCCACCACCACCGGCCGTGGCTGGGTCAACGCGCGGGTCGCGTCGTCGCTCGAGTACGTCGCCGGTGGCGACTCGGCGATCGCGTCGATGCAGTACTCGTTCCTGCCCAGTGCGCTGTCGTTCGTCGCGGACCGGCAGACCCCGCCGGCGGCGGGCCGGGCGCTGTTCGAGGCCGTCTCGGCAGCGGTGGACGCCCGTCCCGCGGGGTCCCGGCCCAAGCTGGTGGTGTTCGGCGAGAGCCTGGGCTCGTTCGGCGGGCAGGGCGCCTTCAGCGGGGCCCAGGACATGCTGTCCCGCACGGACGGCGCGCTGTGGGTCGGTACCCCGAACTTCGCGCCGCAGTGGGCGCAGATCACCGCGGACCGCGATCCCGGCTCACCGGAACGTCTTCCGGTGGTCGACGGCGGCGCGAACGTCCGGTTCGCCGCGTCCGCCGCGGACCTCGACCTCCCCGCACCGTGGGGCACCCCGCGGATCGTCTACTGGCAGCACGCCAGCGACCCGATCACCTGGTGGTCCTTCGACCTGCTGCTGCACAAGCCGGACTGGCTCCGCGAACCACTGGGCCCGGACGTCGACCCCGGCATGCGCTGGATCCCGTTCGTCACGTTCTGGCAGGTCACCATGGACATGGTGTTCTCCGCCGACGTGCCGGAGGGCCACGGCCACACCTTCGGCCGGGACGCGGTGAACATGTGGGCCGGCATCCTCGACCCCGCAGACTGGACCGCCGCCCAGACCGAGCAGGTGCGCGCCGTCGTCGGCGGCGACCAGACGGAGGAGTAGCCGTCCCGGCCGGCCGGCACACACCTTCTCGCGCCGTCACACGCCCGTTGCGCGTATGTGTGCGACGGAGACAAAGGGGACAAAGGGTATGTGCGGCTAGGTGGCCTTGGCTGCCTTCGCCGCCGCCTTCGCGGCCTTCTTGAACTCGCGCACCTCGGCGAGCGTCTGGTCGTCGACCACGTCCGCGATCGACCGGCGCGCGCCGTCGTCGCCGTACGCGCCCGCGGCCTCGCGCCAGCCGTCGAGTTCGACGCCGATCTGCTTGCCGAGCAGCGCCAGGAAGATCCGCGCCTTCTGGTCGCCGTAGCCGGGCAGCGCCTTGAGCCGCCGGAGCACCTCCTTGCCGTCCGGGGCGCCGTCAGTCCAGATCGCCTCGGTACGGCCGTCGTAGTGCTCGACCAGGTAGGTGCACAGGTCCTGGACCCGCTTGCCCATCGACCCGGGGAACCGGTGCACCGCGGGTGGGGTGGCGCACAGGGCGAGGAACTTCTCGGGGTCCATCTCCGCGATCTTGTGGACGTCGAGACCGTCGAGTCGGTCGTCGAGCTTCTTCGGCCCGGCGAAGGCGACCTCCATCGGAATCTGCTGGTCGAGCAGCATTCCGATCAGCAGGGCCAGGGGGTCGGCGGCGAGCAGCGCGTCCGCGTCCGCGTCGCCGGCGAGGTGCAGCGTGAGTGCCATGCCGACGATCCTGCCACCTGCCGCGCCGCCCGGGGAACAATGCGCGGACCCCGCACGTTGGTTCGGTACACCGTACGGAAATGGAGTGCCGATGACGCCGACAGCTGTGGAGACCGAATTCGACCGCCAGGTGGGGGTGCTCACCGAACTGGGCTACCCGGCGCTGACCGGGCTCGGCGCCCCGAAGTTCGCGGCCGCCCTCGAACCGCTGCGCGGCGTCGTCCTGGCAGATCCGGAGTGCTCGGCGGACCACGGCGAGGACCACGTCCCGTTCGTCCTGGTGGTCGCGCGCACCGCGCAGGGCGGATCGCTCGACGCCCACGGGGCGATGGCCCGGACCGCGCTCGGCGGCAGGCCGGGGTTCTCGGTCCTCGAGCCGGCCGAGCTCTCCCGGTTCCGCCCGGTCGAGACCGTGACGATCCCGGACGGCGTCGCGTACGTGCTGGTGAACGTCGACACCGGGTCGGAATTCCTCAATGTCACGCCGGCAGCCGCGCTCGAGTCACTGACCGCGATGGGCCGCACCCCGCTCACCGTCGAGGAGGGCATCGCCCTGCTCACCGCGCGCCCGGACATGCTGCGCAAGAACAAGTGCTTCTCGCTGCTGGCGTCGCGGTGCGGCGACAAACGGGTGCCCGCACTGTGGATCAGCGAGCGTCGACCGAAGCTCGGCTGGTGCTGGAACGGCAACCCGCACACCTGGCTCGGGTCGGCATCGGCGTCGGCGCGGCTGCCGCTCGCGCCCGCCTGACGGGTCCGCGGACCCGCCCGGCGCTCACGCCTGGGTGAGCGCCTTTTCGGCGGCGGCGAGCAGGACGCACGTCGCGACGCCGTCCATGGCCTTCGCCAGCTCGTCCGTCGACGGGAAGCTGGGGGCGAGGCGGATGTTCCGGTCCTCGGGGTCCTGCTTGTACGGGAACGCGGATCCGGCGGCCGTCAGGGCGATGCCGGCGTCCTTCGCGAGCCCGATGACCCGCTTCGCGGTGCCGTCGACCACGTCGAGGCTGATGAAGTAGCCGCCCTTGGGCTCGGTCCACGACGCGACCTTGGACGCACCGAGACGGTCCTCGAGGATCTGCAGCACCAGTGCGAACTTGGGCGCCAGGATCTCGCGGTGCTTGTCCATGTGCGCACGGACACCGTCGGCGTCCCGGAAGAAGCGCAGGTGGCGGAGCTGGTTGATCTTGTCCGGGCCGATGCTCTTCTTGCCCAGGTGCTGCTGGTACCAGGCCAGGTTCGCGTCGGAGCTGCCGAAGAAGCTGACGCCGGCTCCGGCAAAGGTGATCTTCGACGTGGACGCGAACACCAGAGGACGGTTCGGGTTGCCGGCCTCGGCGGCCATGCCGAGGATGTCGAGGGCCGGGGCGCACTCGGCGACCAGCGGGTGCACGGCGTACGCGTTGTCCCAGAAGATGCGGAAGTCGGGGGCGGCGGCGGGCATCGACGCGAGCGCGCGGGCGACGTCCTCCGAGTACACGGCACCGGTCGGGTTGGAGTACGTCGGGACGACCCACATGCCCTTGATCTGCGGATCGGCGGCGACCAGCTCCGCGACCTTCGCCATGTCCGGGCCGTCGTCGCGCATCGGGATGGCGATCATCTCGATGCCGAAGGACTCGGTGATGGCGAAGTGACGGTCGTAACCCGGTGCGGGGCACAGGAACTTGACCACCGGCTCCTGCGACCACGGCCGCGGCGAGTCCGGGTTTCCGTGCAGCAGCGAGAACACGATCGCGTCGTGCATGATCTCGAGGCTCGCGTTGTTACCGGCCAGCAGATTCGCGACGGGGATGCCGAGCAGCTCGCCGAAGATGGCACGCAGCTCCGGCAGACCGGTCAGTCCGCCGTAGTTGCGGCAGTCGGTGCCGGCGCCGTCGCGGTAGTCGCCGTCGCCGGGCAGGGAGAGCAGCCCCGCGGAGAGGTCCAGCTGCTCGGGTGCGGGCTTTCCTCGGGTGAGGTCCAGCGCGAGCTTCTCGGCCTTCAGCTGCGCGTACTTCGCAGACTGCCGTTCATGCTCGGAGCGGAGTTCCTCATGGCTCATCAACCCAATCTGGGTTTGGGTAGGCATCCCGAAAGACCTTTCACACCGTGGCGGCGGAGCTGGGGTGGAAATTAAAGGGGACCCCGCGCACCCGGCAGAGCCCATTGACCCTTGCTGCCTTCCGGCCCTGGGGGAGTTCACAGGATGCGCGCCGCGCGGGATCCACAGACGAGCATACCGACGACTCGGCGGGCGTGGACAGCGGGGCCGCAATCGCGCCGCGCAACCGGGGTCGGGGGCCAGTTCGGGGGGCCGTTTTCGTGGTTTGGCAGGTGACCCGGTATGCTCGCCCACGGAGGATTCGCCTAGTGGCCTATGGCGCTCGCCTGGAACGCGGGTTGGGTTAACGCCCTCAGGGGTTCAAATCCCCTATCCTCCGCCACACGATGGCCCCCGATCTCCGGATCGGGGGCCATTGTCGTATCCGGGGGCCGCCCACCCCGGGCAGATCCGCGCCCCACAGGGGTGTGACGACCGCCACGACGGGCGGCGATCACGGCCCGGACCTCGACGGATCCTTCCCCCGGAACCCGCAGCCACGAAGACACGCGCTGCGTTGCGTAGGACTCTTCGATAACGTCCCGCCGCGAACGCCGGACCTCGGCGCGCACCCCGTGACCCCCGGAGGATTTCCATGGCAGACCTCGGCTCCAGCAACATCGCCCCCACCGTCAACGGCACCGCCACCGGCATCGTCGGCATCATCGGCGACACCCTCACCAGCATTGCCTCGACGCTGAACAACCTCAGCCTCAGCTGAGATCGCTTTCGAGAACGGCCCCGCCTCGCATCCGCCGGGCGGGGCCGTTCCCGTCGAGCGGTCGTGACGCGAATGTCCAAGACCTTGTCGGTGCCCCGGCGCAGACTGTGGCGATGACCACAACCGAGACCGCCGCCCTCTACCGCCGCCTCGCCGAGACGCTGACCCGCACCGTCGAGTCGGTACCGGCCGACCGCTGGGACGCCGACTCCCCCTGCGAGGGATGGACGGCCCGCGACGTGCTGCGTCACGTCGTCGAGACCCAGTCCTACCCACTCGGCAACGTCGGACTGACGCTGCCGCCGGTGCCCGACGTCGACGTCGACCCGGTGGGGGCCTGGACGCAGACCCGCGACGCCGTCCTGGAGATCCTCGACGACCCGGCCCGCGCCGGCCTCGAGTACGATAGCCAGATGGGCCGCACCTCCGTCGCGGCGACGTTCGGCACCTTCTTCTGCTTCGACCTGGTGGTGCACCGCTGGGACCTGGCGCATGCCACCGGACTGGACGAGACCGTCCCCGCCGAGGACCTCGCCCTGGTGGCCGGCTTCGTCGAGCAGGCCGGCGAAATGCTCCGTTCCCCCGGCGTGTGCGGCCCGGCCGTCGAGACACCGGCCGCCGCCGACCAGCAGACTCGCCTCCTCGGCGCCCTGGGGCGCCGGGCCTGACCCGATTGCCCGATTCGAAAGCCGTTCGCACACAGGAATTTCCCGTTCGTCGGGATCGCGTTCACCTGGTCGCCGCCGCCTGGACACGATCGGCCTCCACCCTGTGACGAGCGCCTCTTTCCAGCAGATGCGGGGGGATATGCCCTTCGGCTACCGTCCGTGGTGCACCAACGACAACGCGACTTTCCCTGGAGGATCCACATGGCCGACATCACCAACATCGCCGAGCCCGCCGCCGGCAGCGGCAGCAGCGGAGCCGACATCGCGAGCGCGCTGCTCGGCGGCGTTGCCAAGATCTTCGGCCAGCTGGTCGGCGGCTTCAGCAGCTAGTCTCCACCGCTCGCGTTCACGGCCCCCGACCCTCGCGGTCGGGGGCCGTTGCCGTCCCCACCCACCCGCCGAGTGCGCAGTTTCCGGCGCGTCGCCCGGGAGCGGGCGACGGGAGGTGCACCCTCGGCGGGTGCGCTGGCGGCCCCTGACGGCTCGCTAGGGTTCACTCATGCACCAGCACGCATCCGGGGCGGGACGGTTCGCCCCCAGCCCCTCGGGTGACCTGCACCTGGGCAACCTCCGCACCGCACTGCTGGCCTGGCTGTTCGCCCGTTCCACCGGACGACGTTTCCTGATCCGCGCCGAGGACCTGGACCGGGTCCGGCCCGGCGCCGAGCAGCGCCAGCTCGACGACCTCGCCGCGCTCGGGCTGGACTGGGACGGCCCGGTCGTGCGGCAGTCGGACCGGCTCCCCCGATACGACGCGGCCGTCGCCACCCTCGTCGACGCCGGCCTGACCTACGAGTGCTTCTGCACGAGAAGGGAAATCCAGCAGGCCGTCTCGGCGCCGCACGGTCCGGACGGGCACTACCCGGGCACCTGCCGGAACCTGACGGCCGCGCAACGCGCGGACAAGCGCGCGCAGGGCCGGATGCCCGCGATCCGGCTGCGCGCCGAAAAGCCCGAGTACACAGTCGAAGACATGCGCCGCGGCAGCTACACCGATGCCATCGACGACGTGGTGCTGCGGCGTGGCGACGGGGTCCCCGCGTACAACCTGGCCGTGGTGGTCGACGACGCCGCACAGGGCATCGACCAGGTGGTCCGCGGCGACGACCTGCTCTCGTCCGCGCCGCGGCAGGCCTATCTCGCGTCCCTGCTGGATCTTCCGGCACCCCACTACGCGCATGTGCCGCTCGCGCTCAACGCCGAGGGCAAGCGGCTCGCCAAACGGGACGGCGCCGTCACCCTGGCCGACCAACGGGCCCGCGGGCGCACCCCGGAGGAAGTCCGCGCGATGATGGCGGTCTCTCTCGGCATGGCCGGCGCCGACGACCGGCCGACCACGGCCGAGTTGCTCGCGACCTTCGACCCGAACGCACTTCCCAGCACTCCCTGGGTGTTCACCACGGCCTGACACGAATCCGCGAAAAGAGATGCATGTCTCGCCAGGACCTACCGGGCATTTCCTCACCGCCCCAGTACTGTGTCGGCATCCGAATTCGCGGATGAACACATAAGTAGGGGGCTACATGACAAGCGGCGGACCGAACGATCCGAATAATCCGGGGGTTTCCGGCGGGCAATTCCCGCAGGCCGGACAAATCCCTACCCAGGGATACGGAAATCCGGTGGATTACGGCACGCAGCCCGGCCCGTCCTACCCGGGTCCCGCGGCGCCTGGCGGATACGGCGGATACCCGTCGGCGCCGCCGATGCCGCCGGCACCCGGCGGCGTCAGCCAGCAGGCGGCCGGGTTCTTCCCAGCCCTGTTCGACTTCAACTTCGACAGTTACGTGACGCCGAAGGTCGTCAAGGTCCTCTACATCCTGGTGACAGCGATGATGGGGCTCGGCCTTCTCGTCATGGTCGTCTCGGCCTTCTCCCAAGAGCCCGTTGCAGGGCTACTCGCCCTCCTCTTCGGTTCGCTGGGCTTCATCGTCTTCCTCGCGCTGATCCGGATCAGTCTCGAGTTCTACGTCGCAGTCATCAAGATCTCCGAGGACGTGAAGGAACTCAAGCGCAGGTAGACGCGTCACCCCGACCGCGACCGACACGGACGCGCGGTCGGGGTGCCCCTCCCTGCCGCCGACGAACGAATCCGAATCGGTACCAGTTTCCGGCAATGAATGGCCGGATACCACGTAGGGTCATGCTCGCACTGCCAAATGGTGAGAAATTCAACCATGACGCCGTCGACAAGGGGACCCAAGTGAGCGAGAACCCGCCACCCGGTGATCCGAACACCGGGCGAAATCCCGATCCGAATTACCCACAGAACCCGCAGAACCCGCCCCAGAATCCCGCTGGCGGATACCCGCCGCCGAACTACGGCCAGCCGGGCAACCCGCAGCAGGGTGGCGCCCCGAACATGCCCGGCGGCTACCCACCGCCCCCGGGCTACGGCGCCCCCGGCGGCTACCCACCGCCCCCCGGCGGCTACCCACCGCCCCCCGGTCAGGGCGGCTACATGCCACCGCCTCCACCCGGTTACGGCCCGCCTTCGCCACCACCGCCCGGCTTCGGCGGACCCGGCGGCGTCCCCCAGCTCACCGTCGGCGACGCACTCGGCTACGCCTGGAACAAGTACAAGGCCAATGCGGGCGTGTGGATCGGCATCCTGCTGGTCATCGTTCTCATCGAGGTCGCGCTCAGCCTGAACTTCGGGCGCGACTCCGACTCCATGAACGTGGCCAGCTTCTACACGGTGTGGAGCGTGATCGGCACGATCGTCAGCGTCGTCGTCGGCTATCTCGTCAATGCCGCGCTGGTCCGCGGAGCCCTGCACGAACTCGACGGCAACACCCCGACCATCGGCTCGTTCTTCCAGTTCACCAACGTGGGCGCGGTCATCCTCGCCAGCCTCTTGGTCGGCCTGATGTCCGGCATCGGTTTCGTCCTACTGATCATCCCAGGCATCATCATTGTCTTCCTGACCTGGTGGACTCTGCAGTTCGTCATCGACCAACAGCAAGATGCGATCCCCGCAATCAAGTCCAGCTTCGGTGCGATCTCACAGAACGTCGGCCCACTTGCGCTGCTGACCCTGGCGCTGATCGCGCTCAACATCGTCGGCTTCCTACTGTGCCTGGTCGGCCTCCTGGTGAGCTACCCCGTGACCATCATCGCCTCGACCTACGCGTACCGGGTCGTCGTCGGGGGCCGCGTCGCCCCCTGACCCACCGCTGCACGCCTGCTCACGACGCCGGGCGCGAACCGACCCCACCGGGTCTGGGTTCGCGCCCACCATCGTGGCGCTCTTCACCGCCGTGCTGCTGATCTCGAACATCTGCGCCACCAAGGGGGTGGCATTCTTCGCCGGATCCGAGCTCAGCATCGGGCCGCTGCAGATCCTGCCGATCATCACCGACGGCGGCTTCTTCCTGTTCCCGCTCGCCTACGTGCTCGGCGACGTGCTCAGTGAGGTGTACGGCTTCAAGGCCACCCGCCGGGCGATCTACCTGGGGTTCGGCGCACTGATCCTGGCGGCGGGCTGCTTCTGGCTGCTGCTCGCGCTGCCGTCGGCGGACTTCTACGAGCACCAGGCGGCACTGGAATCCGTGGTCGGCGTCTACCCCCGACTGCTGCTGGCCGGGCTCTCGGGCTACCTCGTCGGACAGTTGCTGAACTCGTTGGTGATGGTCGCCATCAAGGAACGCACCAAGGAGAAGCACCTGTGGGCACGGCTGATCGGGTCGACCGTCGTCGGCGAGTTCGCCGACACCCTGATCTTCTGCTCGATCGCCGCGGGCGCGATCGGCATCACCACCGGCGGCGATTTCGTCAACTACCTCCTCGTCGGCGTCGTGTGGAAGATCCTGGTCGAGGTGCTGGTCATGCCGATCACCTACCGCGTCATCGCGTACATCAAGAAGCGCGAGCCGACGTACGTGCTCGCCGTCTGACCGGCGGGCAAGGACAAGCCCGCTACGGCTTGTCGGGGCCGTAGAACCGGCCGAGGGTCTCCGCCTTGAACTCGTGGAAGTAGCCGCCCTCGATGCTGGCGCGGATGTCGTCGACCAGCTTCACGGTGAACCGCTCGTTGTGAATGGTGCACAGCGTCGAGGCGAGCATTTCCTTCGCCTTGAACAGGTGGTGGATGTACGCGCGGGTGTAGTTGGCGCAGGTGTAGCAGTCGCACTCGTCGTCGATGGGTGTGAAGTCGCGGCGGAAACGGCTGGTGTTGATGTTGAAACGGCCCGAGCGCACGTAGATGGCGGCGTTGCGGGCCACCCGTGACGGGTTGACGCAGTCGAAGGTGTCGGCGCCGTTCTCGATGGCGACGAAGAAGTCGTCCGGCTCGCTGATCCCGAGCATGTGCCGCGGCTTGTGCTCGGGCAGCTCCTCGTTGCACCACCGCACGATGGTGCCCAGGTTCTGCTTCTCGAGTGCGCCGCCGATGCCGTAGCCGTCGAAGCCGTAGCCGTTCTCCCCCTCGATGGACTCGAGGCCGCGGCAGGCCTGCCGGCGCAGGTCCTCGTACTGCGCGCCCTGCACCACGCCGAACAGCGCCTGGTACGGCTTGTCCGCGCGCTCGGCGGTGAGCTTCTCGTGCTCGGCGATGCAGCGGATCGCCCACTCCTGGGTGCGCTGGACCGAGCGTTCCTGGTAGCCGCGGGTGTTGAGCAGGGTGGTGAGCTCGTCGAACGCGAACATGATGTCCGCGCCGAGCTGGTGCTGGATCTGCATCGACACCTCGGGGGTGAACCGGTGCCTGCTGCCGTCGAGGTGCGACTTGAAGGTGACCCCGTCGTCGTCCACAGTCGCGAGCCGCTCCTTGCCGTCCGCGATCACGTCGTCGGACTGCACACCCACCGACTCCATCGCCAGCACCTTGCGGAAGCCGACGCCCAGCGACATCACCTGGAACCCGCCGCTGTCGGTGAAGGTGGGGCCGTCCCAGTTCATGAACCTGCCCAGCCCGCCCGCCGCGTCGACGATGTCGGCGCCGGGCTGCAGGTAGAGGTGGTAGGCGTTGGCCAGCACCGACTGGGTGCCCAGCTCCTTGACGGACTCGGGCAGCACCGCCTTGACCGTCGCCTTGGTACCGACCACCACGAACGACGGCGTCGCGATGTCGCCGTGCGGGGTGTGGACGGTGCCGGTGCGGCCGAGGCGGTCCTCGAGGCGGGTCCCGATGGTGAAGATCGATTCGGGACGCTTCGCGGGACCCACGCCGGCCTGCGGCTGTACTGCGGAATTCACGTGGCAATCCTGTCACAGGGCGGCGCGCCGGCCGCTTCTCCTCACCCGGCGGCGCCGACGAACTGGCTGTTGTAGAGGTCGAAGTACGCGCCGCGGCGAGCCAGCAAAACCTCGTGGGTGCCCTGCTCGACGATGTGCCCGTCCTCCATCACCACGATCAGGTGCGCGTCCCGGATCGTCGAGAGCCGGTGCGCGATGACGAAGCTGGTGCGGTCGCTGCGCAGCGCCGCGGTGGCGTGCTGGACCAGCAGCTCGGTACGGGTGTCCACCGAACTGGTGGCCTCGTCGAGGATCAGGATCGACGGCTGCGCGATGAATGCCCGGGCGATCGTGATCAGCTGCTTCTCGCCGGCGCTGACGTTGTTGCCCTCCGCGTCGATGACCGTGTCGTAGCCGTCGGGCAGTGTGTGCACGAACTTGTCCACGTGGCTGAGCCGGGCCGCCTCGGCGATCTGCGCGTCGGTCGCGCCGGGCCGTCCGTAGGCGATGTTCTCGCGGATGGTGCCGCCGAAGAGCCAGGTGTCCTGCAGCACCATGCCGACCCGGGAGCGCAGGTCGTCCCGGGTCATCTGCGCGATGTCGGTGCCGTCCAACAGGATCCGGCCGGAGTCCACCTCGTAGAACCGCATGATCAGGTTCACCAGCGTGGTCTTCCCCGCGCCGGTGGGGCCGACGATCGCGACCATGTGGCCGGGCTGCGCGGTGAGCGAGAGCCCCTCGATGAGCGGCTGCTCCTCCGTGTAGCGGAAGGACACCTTCTGGAACTCGACGTGCCCGCGGGCGACCGCCGGACTCCGGGCGGGCTTCGGGTCGGCGCTCTGCTCCTCCTCGTCGAGCAGGGCGAACACCCGCTCGGCGGACGCCACACCGGACTGCATCAGGTTGGCCATGCTCGCGATCTGGGTCAGCGGCTGGGTGAACTGGCGCGAGTACTGGATGAACGCCTGCACGTCGCCGAGGCTCATCGAGCCGGACGCCACCTTCATGCCGCCGATCACCGCGACCGCCACGTAGTTGAGATTGCCCAGGAACATGATCGCGGGCATCACCAGACCGGAGATGAACTGGGCGCCGAACGCGGACTTGTACAGCTCCTGGTTCTTCTCGTCGAAGTCGGCCTGCACCTCGCGCTGACGGCCGAACACCTTGACCAACTCGTGGCCGGTGAACGTCTCCTCGATCTGCGCGTTGAGGGCGCCGGTCGTCTTCCACTGCGCCACGAAGTGCTTCTGCGACCGCTTGGCGATCTGGGTGGTGACCAGCAACGAGAGCGGCACGGTGAGGACGGCGACCAGGGCCAGCAGCGGCGAGATCCACAGCATCATCGCGAGGATGCCGATCACCGACAGCAGCGACATGAGCATCTGGCTGATCACCTGGTTCAGGGTCTGCGCCACGTTGTCGATGTCGTTGGTGACGCGGCTGAGCAGGTCACCGCGCGGGTTGGTGTCGAAGTAGCGCAGCGGAAGCCGGTGGATCTTGTCCTCGACCTCGGCGCGCAGGCTCTTGATGGTGCCCTGCACGATGATGTTCAGCAGGTACGCCTGCACCCAGGCGAAGAGCGAGGACAGCACGTAGAGCCCGAGGACCAGCGCCAGCACCCGACCCATCGCGGTGAAGTCGATCCCGGTCCCGGGCACCACGTTCATCGAGGACACCATGTCCGCGAAGGTGTCCTGGCCCTGCGCACGCAGGCCCTCGACCGCCTGGTCCTTGGTCAGGCCGGCGGGCAGCTGCCTGCCGACGATGCCGTCGAAGATGATGTTGGTCGCCTGCCCGAGGATCTTCGGACCGATCACGCTGAGCACCACGCTCGCCGTGGCCATGGCGATCACCACCGCCACCGCGAACCGGTGCGGCGCCAGCCGGCGCAGCAGTCGCTTCGCGGACGGCAGGAAGTTCATGGCCTTGGCCGACGGACCGGTCGCCATACCCATCGGTCCGCGCGGAGACTGCGCGGGCGGCTCCGTGGGCGGCGCGGCCGGCGGGTCCGGCGGGGGCGGCGGGCCCGACGCGCTCACCGCGGGAAACACCTCGGTCGGCGCGTCGTCTGCGGGCGGCCCGCCCTGGATGGCCGGGTTGGGTGGCGTGCTCGCGGCAGGCGGCGTGCCCGGGGTGGGCGGCGTGCCCGGGACGGCCGGGGTGCCCGGGACGGCCGGGGTGGGCGGCGTGCCCCGGACAGGCGCGGGACCCGACGCGGGCGGGGTCTCGGTGTAGCGGGGGATCTGGGCCGTCACCGCATCGTCGTAGTCCCTGCGGATGGTGAACCAGTCGGTGCTGCCCGGGTAGAACCAGCCGCCACCGCGTCCGGTCGAGTCGTCGCCGCCGGTGGTCATGAGGCCTCCTGGGCCGCGAACTGCGAGGACACGATCTCCGCGTAGGTCTCGCAGGTTTCGAGCAACTGGGTGTGGGTGCCGGCACCGACGATGGCCCCGTCGTCGAGGACGAGGATCTGGTCGGCGTCGATGATGGTGGAGACCCGCTGCGCGACGATGATCACGCAGGCGTCCCGGGTGACCGGCCGCAGCGCCGCCCGCAGCCGGGCGTCCGTGCTGAGGTCGAGGGCCGAGAAGGAGTCGTCGAACAGGTAGATCTCGGGTTGACGCACCAACGCCCGGGCGATGGCGAGGCGCTGACGCTGCCCGCCGGAGACCGTGGTGCCGCCCTGGGCGACGGCCGTGTCGAGACCCTCGGGCATGGCCCGCACGAAGTCGTCGGCCTGCGCGATCTCCAACGCTCGCCACAACTGGGCGTCGGTGGCGTCCGGGTCGCCGTAGCGCAGGTTGGTGGCCACGGTGCCGGAGAACAGGAAGGGTTTCTGCGGCACCAGGCCGATCGAGGCCCGCAGCTGGTCCGGCTCGATGGTGCGGACGTCGGCGGCACCGACCCGCACCTGCCCGTCGGTGGCGTCGATCAGGCGGGGGATGAGGTTGAGGAGCGTCGACTTTCCGGAGCCGGTGCCGCCGATGATCGCGGTGGTCATGCCGGGTTCGGCGAGGAAGCTTATGTTCCGCAGCACCGGGGCCTCGGCGCCGGGGAACGAGAACGACGCGTTGCGCATCTCGACGATGCCCCGCGCCTGCCAGCCGGGCAGCACCCAGGACGGCGCCCGCACGGAGGGCTCGGTGTCGAGCACCTCGGAGATGCGTTCGGCGCAGACGGAGGCGCGGGGCAGCAGCACCGTCATCACCGTCACCATCGTCACGGCCATCAGGATCTGCATGATGTAGGACAGCACCGCGGTGAGGGCGCCGATCTCCATGGTTCCCTCGTCGATCAGGTGGCCGCCGAACCACAGCACCGTGACACTGGTGACGTTCGCGATGAGCATCACCACCGGCAGCATGAAGGCCATCAGCCGGCCGACCCGCAATGCGGTGCTGACCAGGGCCTCGTTGGCGTCCTCGAAGCGCTGGATCTCCTCCGGCTCGCGCACGAACGCCCGCACCACCCGGATGCCGGTGATCTGCTCGCGCAGCACCCGGTTGATCGCGTCGATCCGGACCTGCATGACCCGGAACTGGGGCACCATCTTCCGGATCACCAGGCCCATGCACAGGGCCAGCAGCGGCACCGCCACCGCGAGCACCCACGCCAGCCCCTGCGAGACCCGGATCGACATGATGATGCCGCCGATGCACATGATCGGCGCCGCGACCAGGATCGTGCAGCTGATCACCACCACCATCTGGACCTGCTGCACGTCGTTGGTGTTGCGGGTGATCAGGGACGGCGCCCCGAAGAAGCCCACCTCCCGGGCCGAGAATTCCGAGACCTTGTGCATGACGGCGCCACGCAGGTCGCGGCCGAGACCCATCGCGGCGCGGGCGCCGAAGTAGACCGCCCCGATGCTGCACGCGATCTGCAGGCAGGTGACGAGCAGCATGATGCCGCCGGTGGAGAGGACCACACCGGTGTCGCCTTTGGTGACTCCCTTGTCGATGATGTCGGCGTTGAGACTGGGCAGGTAGAGCGACGCCATGGTGGAGATGAACTGGAGCGCAATCACACCCGCCAGATCGCCCCGGTACGGGCGCAGGTGAGTGCGCAACAGGGAGTACAACATAGTGTCCGAGGCTACCAACCAGGTACTTTTCGACGTCGTAGGTCGTGCCACACGGGCTGAGGTCGGGTCCGGCCAGCCCAGGTCAGCGGCGGCGCCACGCCTGCGGGTCGGCGTTGAGTTCGGCGATGAAACCGGGCAGTGCGCCGGTCGCGATGTCCGCCACCGAGACCCCTTCGAGGACGGCACGCAGGTTCACCCGGACGGCGATCCACACGTCGAGCAACGGCGCCGCGGGGCCGTCGTAGTGGACCTCCTCGGGGCGCTGACCTCGCACCGAGGCGAGCGGACCCTCCATCGCGCGGATCACGTCGGCGACCGCGATCTCCGCGGCGGGCCGGGCCAACCAGTAGCCACCGTCGCGGCCCCGCCTGCTCTGCACCATCCCGGCCCGGCGCAGCTCGCCGAGCACCGACTCGAGGAACTTGTGCGGGACGGTCTGCGAGCGCGCCAACTCGTCCGCCTTGACCGGCGCGTCGCCCGCGGCGGCCAGTTCGACCAGAGCCCGCACGGCGTAGTCCACCTTCGCGGTGATGTGCACCCCGACCCTCCCCTCGCTGCCGGCTACCTCGGCGACCAATTCCTACCACCGATGCGGGGAAAGGAAGTCTTGACACCGCCCGGCGACCGATGGAACCTGAACGCATGTCCGGAAACCCCCTGCTCACGGTGCGACGCCACGTCGACCTGCTGCGGGTTTCCAGCACCCTGTGTCGGTAGCCGACCTCCCCTCCCCACGCCGCCTGCCCGGTCCGTCCGTCGGCAGCGCCGGCCGCGGCAAGCCGCCCTCCCAGCCTCACCCGACACACTTCGGAGACACCCATGAGCATCGACCTGCACTGGTTCCTGCCCACCGCCGGCGACGGCCGCGGCATCGTCGACAACTCGAACTCGTCCACCGCGGACCCCCGGACCGCCGGTGACCGCGCGCCCACCCTCGAGTACCTGGCACAGGTGGCCCAGGCCGCCGAACGGGCCGGCTTCACCGGTGTCCTCACCCCCACGGGCACCCACTGCGAGGACGCCTGGCTGACCACCGCGGCGCTGATCCCGCTGACGCGGCGACTGAAGTTCCTGGTCGCGTTCCGTCCCGGCGTCATCTCGCCCACGCTGGCCGCGCAGATGGCCGCGAGCTACCAACGACTTTCGGGTGGGCGCCTGCTGCTCAACGTGGTGACCGGCGGGGACTCGACCGAGCAACAGAGCTACGGCGACTGGCTGACCAAGGACCAGCGGTACGCCCGCACCGGTGAATTCCTGCAGGCGCTGCGCGGAACGTGGGGCGAGGCGCCCTTCGACTTCGACGGCGAACACTACAAGTTGGTCGGGGCCACGACCTCCGCGCCGCCGAACCCGGTGCCGCCCATCTACTTCGGCGGTTCGTCGCCCGCCGCGCTGCCCGTCGCTGGGAGGCACGCGGACGTCTACCTCACCTGGGGCGAGCCGCCCGCGCAGGTCTCCGCGAAGATCGCCGCAGTCCGCGAACACGCCGAACGGGCCGGGCGCACAGTCCGATTCGGCATCCGGCTGCACGTGATCACCCGCGACACCGCGAGGGAGGCGTGGGCGGTGGCCGACAAGATGCTCGCCGGACTGGACCCCGGAGCGATCGCCGACGCCAGCGCCCGCTTCGCGCGGTCCGAGTCCGAGGGGCAACGCCGAATGGCCGCCCTGCACGGCGGCCGCACCGACTCGCTGGAGATCGCGCCGAACCTGTGGGCCGGCGTCGGACTGGTGCGCGGCGGCGCAGGCACCGCCCTGGTGGGCAGCCACGCCGAGGTCGCGGACCGCATCGAGGAGTACCACGCGCTGGGCCTCGACGAGTTCGTGCTGTCCGGCTACCCGCACCTGGAGGAGGCCTACTGGTTCGGGGAGGGCGTGCGCCCCCTCCTGGCCCGGCGCGGTCTGCTCGCGGACGAACGCGCGCTGGTCAGCGCGTAGAACCGGGCCCGACCGGCGACCACCTGGTGGTGCCGATCGTGCCCGGGCGCAGCACGTTCATCGCCGCGTCGAGCAGGACGCGTTCGAGTTCCTCGTCCGTGGTGCCGGGCACCTGGGTGTCCGGCGCCAACGCGGTACCGAGGACCTGGACCGCGGCGACGGCCCGGATGGTGGCCTCCGCGGTGGCGTCCGGGCCGGCCAGCCACACGTGGATGCGATTGCTGAGGTCCATCAGCTCCGGCAGCATCGACTGGAGCGCCGTCGACATCGCGGCCGCGTCCCGCACGAACAGCGATCCCTCCGACCGGTGGTTCAGCAGGCCGACGAGGTAGCGGCGCAACAGGTCTCGGACGTCGTCCTCGTCGCGGGGTGCGTCGGCCAGGCCGTCGGCGACGTCGCGCATCACGAACAGCACCGGCGCGACGACCGCCGCGAGCAGGTCCGCCTTGGATTCGTAGTGGTAGTACAGCGAGGCCTTGGTGATGCCGACCTCGTCGGCCACCTCGCGCAGGCTGGTCTGCTCGACGCCCTTCGCGAGGAACTGGCGCAACGCCGCCTCGCGGATGGCCGACCGGGTGTCCCGAGTACCCACCGCCGTCCACCTCCACACCTCTGCCGACCTGCCGTCGACACCCGACCCGAACTTTTCCTGTTGTCGCGGGACTCCCGCCGCACTAGTCTACCTACCGCACGGTAGGCAGATTCGAGAACGGGTGTGGAGGGGCACATGTTCGGAAAACTAGCTCGGTTCGTCGTAAACAACCCATGGAAGATCATTGCGGCGTGGATCGTCGCCGCCGTCGCGGTGGTCGCCTTCGCGCCCACGCTGGGCGACGTGCTCAACAAGGAGCAGTCGGGCTTCCTGCCGGACACCTACGAGTCCATCGAGGCACAGCACCTCGCCGAGGAACAGTTCGCGAAGACCGAGGACGCGACCGCGACCATCGTGATCATGCGCGAGGACGGGCAGCCGCTCACCACCGAGGACCAGGCCAAGGTCGAGAGCCTCGCCGCGACCGTCAACTCGACCGGCATCGAGCGGGTCGTCGGCGCCCAGACCGGGCCGCAGGCGCTCGCCGAGAACCGACAGGTCCAGCTGGTGAGCGTCGGCCTGCAGGGCATGCCCGACGAGAAGCCGGTCGGTGAAGCGGTCAAGGAGATCCGCGAGATCGGCGGCACCCTGGACGGCAGCGGGCTGCGGATGTCGGTCACCGGCGACGCCGCGCTGATGGTCGACAACGAGGAGGCCTTCAAGAACGCGGAGGCGATCATCGGCCTCGTCACGGTGCTGTTGATCATCGGCCTGCTGCTGGTCATCTACCGCAGCCCCGTCGCGGCCATGCTGCCGATCGTCTCGGTCGGCATCGTCTCGTCCATCGCGCCCGGCATCATCGCGCTCGTCGCCAAGGGAACCGGCCTGCAGGTCGACCAGTCGCTGCAGATCATCCTCACCGTCGTGCTGTTCGGTGTCGGCACCGACTACATCCTCTTCCTGCTGTTCCGCTTCCGGGAACGGCTGCGGGCCGGCGAGGAGAAGACCGCCGCACTGATCCATGCGGTCGAGCGGGTCGGCGAGGTCATCGCCTCCGCGGCCGGTGCCATCATCGTCGCGTTCTGCGCCCTGCTGCTCGCGGTCTTCGGCGCATTCCGCAGCCTCGGCCCCGGCCTGGCCATCGGCGTCGGCATCATGGCGCTGGCCTCGCTGACCCTGATCCCGGCCATCGTGTCGCTGATCGGGACCAAGGTGTTCTGGCCGTCGAAGTCCTGGCAGCAGGAGCCGAAGGGCACGGTGTTCGCCCGGCTCGGCGCGTTCACCGGGCGTCGTCCCGGCGTCGTCGCGCTGGTCTCCGGCGGGCTGCTGGTGGTGCTGGCGCTGGGCATGTTCGGCTTCAAGACGGACTACGACCAGCTGGGCCAGTTGCCGTCGACCACGGAGTCGGCGCGCGGCATCAAGGACCTGCAGTCGGGCTTCCCGGCCGGCGCCCTGAACCCGACGCTGGTGTACCTGCACGCCACCGACGGGTCCCAGCTGGACCCGGCCGAGGTGGAGCGGGTGGCGCAGGAACTGGCCTCCTCCCCCGGCATCGGCGGCGCCATGCCGGCGAGCCCGGAGGGCGGCCTCGGCCTGATCTCCAAGGACGGCAGCACCGCGCAGATCAACCTGCTGCTCGACTACAGCCCGCAGTCCAACGAGGCGCTCGACGCGATCGGCCCGCTGCGCGACGCCGCGCACGCCGCCGCCTCGGAGGGCACCGAGGTGCTCGTCGGCGGCCCCACCGCCGCGTTCACCGACATCCGGGACGCCAACAACCGCGACCTGTCGGTGATCTTCCCGGTCGCAGGCATCCTGATCGCGCTGATCCTCGGCCTGCTGCTGCGGTCGCTGGTCGCGCCGATCTACCTGATGGCGTCGGTGGTGCTGGTGTTCTTCTCCACCATGGGCGCGACCGCGTTCCTGTTCAGCGTGGTCGGCGATCGGCCGGGCATCTCGTTCTCGCTGCCGATCATGCTGTACCTGTTCGTGGTGGCGATCGGCACGGACTACAACATCCTGATGATCGCCAGGCTGCGGGAGGAAGCGCGGGAGGGCCGCGACCCGCGGGAGGCGGCGCGTCTGGGGATCGAGCACGGCGGGCCGTCGGTCGGTGCCGCCGGCATCATCCTGGCGGGCACCTTCGGGTCGATGCTGCTGTCCGGGATCGCCCTGATGACCGAGATGGGCTTCGCCGTCGCCCTGGGCATCCTGCTCTCGTCGTTCGTGATGTCGATGTTCCTGGTGCCGTCGATCACCGCCCTGCTCGGTCACCGGGCGTGGTGGCCGGGCCATGGCGACGCGGTCGCCCCGGAGCGTGAGCGGCGCCCGGACGAGGACGCGGAACCCGCAGCGGTCTGAGGGCCTGACAGCGCTCCGGGCGCTGGGCCTCCGCGGCGGCCGCGGGGTCCCAGTTCTGCGCCTTGAAGTCGGCGCTGGTGACCGAGTCGCCGCCGACGACCTGCACGGTCAACGTGCCGAGCGAGCTGCCGAGCAGCGAACCGATGACGGGGGTGGCGATGGCCGAGGCCGCGTCCTTGAGCTGATCCCCTTCGAGCCCCTCCGCGCACAGGCGGACGGTGACGTCGACGTCGACCGGGTCCTTGCCGCTGTTGAGCTTGGTGACGGCACCGTCCACGGTGACCCCGGCCGGCAGGGTCGCGGTCTTCGCGATCACGGTGGCGGTGGGGTCGTCGTTGCCGGCGTCGGCGGGGCAGGTGGTGGCGGGTGCGGCGGAGTCGGAAGCGGCCGAGGTGTCCTCGGATCCACAGCCGGCGAGCAGCAGGGCGCTACCCGCGGCAAGAGCGATGATGGTGCGTTTCATTCGACAATTGTGAGGTGCGCGGCGCGGCAAGCGAGGTACCGGGGGTGAAGATCTGATGAACTACCCGCGGTCGAGCGGGTCGGTGAGCAGGCGGCGACCGTCGAACGGCACGTCGAGAGCGCGGGCGGACTCGGGTGCGGCGGCCGACTCGGGTGCGGCGCCGGACTCGGCGGGGTGCGCGAGGTCGAGTGCGCGCGCGACGAGCGGATCGTCGGCGAGCTCACGCAGCACCTCCTCGGCAGCGCACCGGGCCTGGGCACGGGCTCGTTCGTGCGCCTCGACGACCAGCGCCGCGAGCCGCGCCGCCCCCAGCCCGAGCGCCCGACCGTCGAGGACCAGACCGTCGAGGCGGCCGTCCGCGGTGAGGGTGACCCGGACCGCGCCGTCACCGGCCTCGGCGGTGCCGCGGACGGCGTCGACCGCCCGTTCCACCCGCCGCACCTTGAGGCCCAGCGACTCCGGCCGACCGTGCACGGTCATCTACTTCGTCCCCGAATCGGAACCCGGCCCGGCCCGCCTCGCCTCGGGCAGGTAGCACCCGGTGACGACGTCCAGCAATGCGTCGGTGCGGGTGCCGAGCACGACGTACGCGTCGTCCGGGCCGTAGATGCGCAGGTCGTGGTCGCCGGGCCGGTCCACGATGACGATCGGATCGCCGAAGCCGTGCCTGTCGGTGACCGAACGCATCGCGGCGAGGGCGCCCGGCCACAGTTCCTCGGGAATGCCGCCGTCGATGACCCAGAACCCGATCGACCACCCCTGGCCGTAGGTGTAGGAGAAGCCGTCGCAGTTCCCCGCCGACGACGGCGGACGAGACTGGCGCCACGGACCGACCGGGACGGCAGACGAGATCGCGGACCGGATCTCGTGCCCCATCGCCTCCGCCCGCACGATCATCTCCTCCAGGGAGGGCCGGGCCATCAGAACCGCGGTCCGGCGCGCCGCCTCCTCGTCGCTGTACCGCTCGCCGCCACCGATGGACATGCATCCCCCCAGCACCACTGCCGCCGTCACGAGTGCCACCGCCGCGACGCTTCGCCTCGTCAGCTCACGCACGCCGATCGCCATGCCTGTCACCGTCTTTCGCATCGGAACGCACCGTTGCTCCGCAGGACGGAACTGACATCAGAACGGACCTCGCAGCAGGCCCGAGGGCAGCGGCAGCGGGATCTCTCCCGGCAGGCCCAAGAGGCCGCCGAGCCCAGAACCGTCACCGAAGACCCGCTCCCGGAGGTCCCCCAGCGGGGAGCCCGGAACCCGGTCCGCAAGACCGGCGTCGGTTCCCTCCACGATCCGCTCCGGCATTCCGCCGACGACCGCGGCGATGTTGTACTGGCTGAAGGTCTTGTCCTCGAGATACTGACTGTGTCCCTCTGAGCCGGAACGTATTTCGCCCGGAATACCACCGATCGGCGGGATGGTCCCCGCCGCCGTGGACAGGTTGGTGACCCCGTCCATGCGGTTCGGGTCGTCGCCGAACGCGGCGAGGTCTGCGACGAGGTCGCCGTGGGCCTCGGCGACATACACGTGACCCGACCCCAAACCCAGGTCGCCGATGTCGTCGGTGCCGATTCCCGGCGAGCCGAAGAACACCGCGTCGTCGACGCCCGTCCCGCCGTGTTGCAGCGCCAGTCCCGTGGTGGTGGACCCGTACGAGTGGCCGAGCGCGGTCAGGTGCGGGTCGTCGGGGCGCGAGGCACCCAGACCCTCGTAGAAGGGCGCCAGCCGATCGGCTCCGTCCTCCGCGCCCCGCCGGCCGCCGAGATCTCCGATCGCGTCCGTCACCGTTCCGACGGGGTCGCTCGGATCCAGTTGCGGCGCACGGTAGTCCAGCCACGCAATCGCGGCGACCGTCTCGTCGTCGCGACCGGCGAAGTGGAGTTGACGCTCGGTCTCGACCTTGAGTGCGCGGACCGCGGCGGTGTATCCCTCCAGACCGTCACCGACGTTCGAGTTCACGCCCGGGGTGAAGACGGACACGTGGTCGGCGGTGTCGACGTCGCCGACCGCGACGGCGGCCTGCAGGTGGTCGCCGGCGTTACGCAGCACCAGCAGTTGCCTGTCCGGTTCCGCGACCGTGCGATCCACGGTGTCGAGCTCGGCCAGGCGTTGCACTGCCACACCGATCTCCCCGCGCACCAACGATGATTCGGGACTCATCGGGCCGAGTCCTGAGGTGTCCAGCCGGGCCCGCAGTTCCTCGATCCGGCCGTCGAGGGCGCCGCGCTGCTCGGCCAGCACCGTCCGGTTCGCCTGGTCACGGGCGTGCGCCGGGACGCCGTCCAGGTTGCCGACCCACTCCGGATGCTCCGCCAGCACCGCGGCCCGCTGCTCGTCCGAAAGCTGTTCCCAGTAGCGGGAATTGACGTCCGGGGTGCCGTCGACCGGGGGTGCCGGCGGCGGCTCGGACGGCTTGGTGCCGACCCGCGACGCGTCCCCGCAGAGGGCCGCCCACCCCCGGTACACCGCGTCGGCCGCGGTCGCGTCGGCGGCGGCAACCACGTCCAGCGCACCCCGCAGGCGCAGGTCGTGAACCCGCGCCAGCTCGTTGAGCCTGGCCTGCAGCAGTGCCACCGCGACGAACGGCCCGAGCGGGGGTACCCGCGGTGCCCACACCCGGCCGTCGTCGGCGACGTGCAGACCGTGGTCGGCGGCGGCCGCCTCGGCGATGCCGAGCGCCAGCGTCCGCGCGGGCCCGAGCACGGCGGCACCCCCGCGCAGTGCCGCCGCGACGGCGGCCAAAGCCGTGGCGGTGGTGTCCGCGGCCGCGCGTTCGCGTTCCGCGCGGGCGATCGCCGCGACGGCAGCCACCCCGGTCCAGTGCTCACGGGTGCCGGCGACCCGCCGGGCCCCGGCTGCCACGCCGTCGGCGTACGCGGCGTTGCACACCGACAGTTGCGTCGCGGCCCCTGCCAGCGCCTCCGGGTCCCAGGACCGCAACTGGGCCAGTGTCGGGCGCATCAGTTGCCGCCCTCGAGAACCCCGAATCCGGTCGCGGTCGCGTGTTCGGTGGCGGAGTAGGCGGCGGCGTCGAGCGCGGCGGCCCGGGACATCGCGCCGAGCCCGTCGGCGCTCGCCCGGTACGCGACCGCTGCCGCGTCGGGCAGCCCGCCGAGTGCGGCCGCGACGTCGGATCCCGGCAGTGCGGACCGGGCCGCCGTCACCGTCTCCGCCGGAGCGAGCGTCGCCACCTCGGCCGCGTCGGCCGCCAGGTCCCCCGCCAGCGCGACCAGTGCCGCGACGTCGACTTCCATTCCCTCAGACATTCTCATCCCCCCCGGGTGGTCCGGATCGGGTTCCGGACGATCCGCACGTTATCACTACAAAGGCCACGTCAGGGGCCGTGCACAGGCACTTGCCCACAGCGGAACCGGGGGCCCGGCCCGTGCGTCGCGGCGACCGGTGCACGCCCGGCTCGGAGGATTTCCGGACCCGGTCCCGGGCGAGGCGGCACACTGCAACCATGCTCGAGATCGTCCCCGAGTTCTGGAACTCACTGCCCAGACCGCTGCGCGACCCGGTGGCGTTCGCCATTCCGTTCTTCGTGCTGTTCCTGGCCCTGGAATGGTCGGCCGCGCGGTACCTCGCCGCTCCCGAACGCGGCGCGGACGGCCGAACCCACCCGCCCCGCGGCGGCTACGACCCGGCGGACTCCCGGGCGAGCATCTCGATGGGCGCGGTGTCGGTCCTGACCAGCGCCGCGTGGAAGGCACTCGCCCTGGTCGGGTACGCGGCGATCTACGCGTACCTGGCGCCGTGGCACCTGCCGGTGGACGCCTGGTACACCTGGGTGATCCTGCTGGTGGGCGTCGACCTGCTGTTCTACTGGTACCACCGGATCGCGCACCGAACCCGGATCGTGTGGGCCACCCACCAGGCACACCACTCGAGCGAGTACTACAACTTCGCCACCGCGCTACGACAGAAGTGGAACAACAGCGGGGAAATCCTGATGTGGATCCCGTTGCCGCTCATCGGCATTCCGCCGTGGATGGTGTTCGTCGGGTTCTCCGTGAACCTCGTCTACCAGTTCTTCGTGCACACCGAGCGGGTGGACCGACTGCCGCGCCCGGTCGAGTTCGTGTTCAACACACCGTCGCACCACCGGGTGCACCACGGCTGCGACCCGGAGTACCTCGACAAGAACTACGCCGGGATCCTGGTGCTCTGGGACCGCCTCTTCGGCACCTTCCAGCCCGAGACCCACCGCCCGACCTACGGCCTGACCAAGCCGGTGAACACCTACAACATCCTCACCCTGCAGGGGCACGAGTACGCGGCGATCGTGCGGGACGTGCGCTCCGCCGGCACCTGGCGCGAACGGATGGGCTACGTGTTCGGTCCGCCCGGGTGGACGCCGTAGCTGTACTTACGGGGACGGTGCGGACGCCGCTCAGCTGCGGACGAGGTGCACCAGGAAGTCCACGGTCCCGGACCCGTCGACGGTGACGAACGCGAACGACGGCGGCTGCACCCCGAAGTCGGTCCAGGTCACCGGGACGCTGCCCGACGCGATCAGCGACTCCCCCGAGTGCAGCACCTCGATGTCGACGGTGACGGGACGCTTCACCCCGCGCAGTTCGAGGGTGCCGGTGGCGGGGACGGTCGCGGTGGTCCCGTCCCGCGGCACCGTCGACAGGTCCACCGGGGCGTCGAGGGTGAACGTCGCGGTCGGGTAGGCGCCGGCGGACATCACGTTGCCGACGAACTGCCCGTCGCGTCGCGGGTTGTCGGTGGTGATGCCCTTGACCTGCACGGTCACGTCGGCTGCGGCGAGCGTCTGGCCGTCGACGGTGGCGCCGCCGTCGACCTGGTCGGTGGATCCGACCACGGTGACGCTCGCGCCGTTGAGCACCTCGTGCACGGTGTAGCCGGCGGCCGTGGCGTTCGGCGCGGCACCGGCGTCCACCCGCCACTGCCCGGCGAGGTCGCCGACGGCGGCCTGCGCGGCCGAGGTGGAGACCGCGGCGGCGGGGTCGTCGTCCTCGGCGATCCAGGTCCCGTACACCCACGGTCCGGCGAGGAACGCGAGCACCGCGACCAGCGCGATGCCCCCGGCGATCCACCACGACTTCTTCATCTGCCACACGATAGTGGCCGCCTCGCGGGGCGGCATTGCCGCCGAATGCAAGTGAGCCCCGACCGGAAACCGGTCGGTGCTAAATCCGGTGGTCAGGACGCCTTCGTCGACCGAATGTCGCATTCGTTCAGTCGGACTGTACGAATGTCGCATTCGGTCGGGGCGGGAGCGGACAACGGAACCGAAAGCGCAGGTCAGCGCTGCCCGCGGAAGAACTCCTCGAGCAGTGCCGCGCACTCGGCCTCGAGCACTCCCCCGCGCACCTGCGGGCGGTGCGTGAGCCGACGGTCGCGGACCACGTCCCACAGCGAGCCGACGGCGCCGGTCTTCGGCTCCCACGCCCCGAACACCACCTTCGAGACCCGGGCCAGTACCAGGGCGCCCGCGCACATGGTGCACGGCTCCAGGGTCACCGCCAGGGTGGCGCCCTCGAGCCGCCAGCCGTCGCCGTGCACGCGGGCGGCGGCGCGCAGCGCCAGGATCTCGGCGTGAGCGGTCGGGTCGGCGGACGCCTCGCGGGCGTTGGCGGCCCGGGCCAGTTCCACCCCGTTGGCGTCGAACACCACGGCCCCCACCGGGACGTCGGCGGCGTCGGCGTCGGCCGCGGCGGAGATGGCCGCCCGGACCATCGCCTCGTCGCGGCCGACCGGACTGCCCAGTGTCATCAACGCGGTGCCGTCTGTGCGGTGTCGTCTACCGCGGCGCGGCGTCGAGCACCGCGGACAGCTCGGTTGCGAACCCGAGCCGCTGCGCGATCATGTTCAACTGCTCGTCCGGGTACAGCTCGGTCTCCGCGAGGATCACCCCGAGCACCGGTTCCGGGAGGCCGAGGTCCGCAAGCAGGCCGAGGTCGCCCTCTTCCCAGGGCTCGACGGTGTCGAGTTCGTCGGGGTCGATGTCCGGGGTCTCGACGTTCAGTGCTTCCAGCACGTCCGCGGCGATGTCGTAGTCCAGCGCCATGGTGGCGTCGGAGAGGAGCAGCCGGGTCCCGGACGGCGCCGGGCGCAGGATGACGAAGAACTCGTCGTCCACGTCGATCAGACCGAACACCGCGCCGGAGCTGCGCATCTCACGCAGTTCGGTCTCCGCGGCCTCGAGGCTGTCGAGCGCAGCCGTGGTCAGCGCCGTGCACCGCCACTTGCCGTCCTCCCGGACGACTGCGACCGCAAACCCCTCGAGATCGTCGAGCTCGTCCGAAGGTGCGCTGTTGTCCCGCGCGCGCTGAGCTGCCATGCGGTCACCGTAGTCCGCCGCAGGCCGGTAACAGAAGTCCAGCGCGAAATGTGCCAACCTATCCGGGTGTCTGCTGAATCCACCACCCCGCCGGTGTGCGTGCTCGGGCTCGGCCTGATCGGCGGGTCGCTGCTGCGCGCCGCCGTCGCGGCCGGCCGCACCGCCTGGGGCTACAACCGTTCCGCCGGCCCGGTCGAGGAGGCGCGCGCGGACGGCTACGACGCCGACAGCGACCTCACCGCGGTGCTGCGCCGGGCCGCGGAAGCGGATGCGGTGCTGGTCGTCGCGGTGCCGGTGCCCGCGCTCGACGCGGTGCTCGGCCAGATCGCGGTGCACGCCCCCGGGTGCACCCTCACGGACGTGGTGAGCGTCAAGGGCGCGGTGCGCGACGCCGTCGCCGGGCACGGGCTCGGCGCGCGATTCGTGGGCGGGCACCCGATGGCCGGCACCTCGCAGTCCGGCTGGTCCGCCGGCGACGGCGAGCTGTTCCGGGACGCGGTCTGGGTGGTCACCGCCGAGGACGGCACCGATCCGGCGTCCTGGACTCGCGTGGCGGACCTGGCGCTGGACTGTGGCGCGGTGGTGGTGCCCGCGGACCCCGACGAACACGACTCGGCGGTCGCGCGGATCTCGCACCTGCCGCACCTGCTCGCGGAGGCCCTGGCGGTGACGGCGGCGTCCGGCGGCGACCTGGCACTGGCGCTGGCGGCGGGCTCGTTCCGCGACGGCACCCGGGTCGCGGGCACCGCGCCGGACCTGGTCCGCGCGATGTGCGAGGCGAACGCCGAGGCCCTCACCGTGGCGCTGGACGAGGCCCTGGAGCTGCTCACCGCGGCCCGCGCCGCGCTCGCGGCGGACGCCGACACCGAGGCACTGGTCGTCGCCGGGCATGCTGCGCGGCGTCGCTACGAGAACCTGCCGCGCACGGAGATCACCGGCGTGCGGGTGGGCGAACCGGGCTGGGAGCGGCTCCTGCGGGACGCCGGACGCCGCGGCGAGGTGCTGCGGGCCCGGACCTACTGAGCCACGGAGGCGGGGCCGGTCGGGACCCGCGTCAGATCCGTTCGGCCAGTCCGGGGTAGTCGAGGACGAAGCCGTCGGCGTCGATGGTGATCGAGGAACTCGACACCGGGGAGAGCACGTGGATGCCGTCCGAGCCGCTGCTGTACGTCAGGCTCGCCTCCCGCACGCTGAGGTCCGGCAGGTACACGTACACGACCGGAACCTGGATGTCCTCCGAGTCGGTCTGCATGCCGAAGCGCCGGATCGGCAGCGTGTTGAAGAACGGGCTGAGCACCACGTCCACGTCCAGCGCGCCGCCGAAGGTGGAGCGCTTGGGGTTGGTGCCGTCCTCGATCATCCAGTAGCCCTCTTCGTCCCGGCTGATCGAGACCTGCTTCTCCCCGGACGCGAGACTGGCCCGCAGCGAGAGGCGTCGGGTGACGCCGTTCTCGTCGGTGACCAGGTCGTAGGAGGCGCTGAAGGCGTTGTGCTCGGCGCAGTGCCCACCGATGATCCGGCCGGCGGCCTTGATCCGGTTGCCGACGAGCTGGACGCGGACCGATTCCATCCGCGGCGCCGAGTGTGCACGCCAGGTGAGAACCGCGGGCCAGGCCGAAGCGGAACCCGGGGCCGACGCGGCGCCCTGCACAGGAATGGTCACCTGCCTACGGTAAGCGACAGCGGGCCGTTCGGCACCGGTGACGCCGCACCGCGCGTCGCCCGGCCCGTTCGGCCCGCACCGAACCGGGCCCGCGGTAACACTCCGACCGCCGATACGGATGAACCGGACAGACGGCCGGACGCGTCGGTCGCAGTAGACGGGGGTACTGCATGCGCGACAACCAAGAGGTCTGGGCGGAGCACGCCCGGACGGTCCTGGTCGAGGTGGCCGGCAGCTACCTCGGCACCGTCACCTACGGGGACCTCGCCGCCCGGATCCAGGCCGACACGGGGGTTCGCACGAAGAGCCTGATGCAGAACTGGATCGGCGAGACCCTCGGCCGGGTCGGGGCGGAATGCCGTCGCCGCGGCGAGCCACTGCTGACCTCCCTGTGCGTGAGCAAGGTCGACGGCACCGTCGGCCCGGGGTACGCGGTCGCGGTGAGGGCGTCGTACGGCGAGACCCCGGAGGACGTCGAACTGCACGCGGCGCAGGAGCGGCTGCGCTGCTACCGGCACTTCGAGGCGGCCGGGCTGCCCGCCGACGGCGGCACCGCGACTTTGACCGAGCAGGTCCGCCGGGCCCGCGACAAGACCCGCCGACGCGACCAGTCTCGGCGCCGCGAGCACGGCGCCGAGATGACCTGCGGCGAGTGCTACCAGGTGCAGTCGCTGACCGGCGTCTGCGGTTGTCACTGATCCGGAACCCGACGCGAGCTATCCCGCGGTGGCCGGTCGGTAGGTGCAGACGTTCACGCCCGCGTCGCTGGTGACCGTGGAGACCAGCTCGAGCGTGCGCAGGCCACCGTCGTCGGGGAAGATCGACTTCCCGCCGCCGAGCAGCACCGGCATCACGATGAGCCGGAGCTCGTCGACCAGGCCCTCGCTCAGCAGGGTGCGGGCCAGGGTGGGGCTGCCCATCACCACCAGGTCGCCGCCGTCGGCCTCGTGCAGCTTCCGGATTCCCGCGACGGCGTCCTCGCCGGGAATGCGGGTGGTGTTGTCCCAGGTCAGCTCGCCGTCGCCGAGGGTCCCGGACACGACGTACTTCGGGATGGCGTTCATCCGGTCGGCGAACAGGTCGCCGGCGCGCTCGGGCCACGCCGCGGCCATCGTCTGCCAGGTGCGGCGGCCGAACAGCAGCGCCGCGGCCGCGCTCAACGCGCCGTCGAAGGCGCCACCGACCACCTCCGGGTCGAAGAACGGGTGCGACCAGCCGCCGTGCGCGAATCCGCCGTCGGTGTCCTCGTCGGGTCCGCCGGGCGCCTGCACGACGCCGTCCAGGCTGATGAATTCGCAGATCACAATGCGCATGGAGTCGCTCCTCGTTTGTCGCTTCGGGATGTACGGCAGTGGAGACCGTCGGGCCGCCCCAAACTAATCGCGCCGACCCGATCCCGCAGCGTGTGAGGTGACGCACACCCTGCCCCGGCAAACCAAAAGGGCCCCGTCACCAGTGGTGACGGGGCCCTTTGTTGTGCGCCCGAAGGGATTCGAACCCCTAACCTCTTGATCCGTAGTCAAGTGCTCTATCCGTTGAGCTACGGGCGCATGTTCTTAAATTGTGTTGGCCAACTGGCACCAACGTGGCGGAAGCGAGAGGATTTGAACCTCCGGTCCCCTTTGAGGAGGACAACTCATTAGCAGTGAGTCCCATTCGGCCGCTCTGGCACGCTTCCTAGGCTCAGGAACCTTTCGGAACCGCCGGATCGAAAGGTTACACAGACTGGACCGGGATGGCAAAACGCCTCCAAAGTCCCAGGTCACTGCCGGTAACCGGGCCGTCACCTGAGGTTTCCGTCGAACCAGTCGAAGATCCGCCGCTGCGCATCCATGATCGCCTGCACCTCCGGATCGCTGTCGTCCCCGTTGTCCGGCACCTGCGGCGGCTCGTCGGCGCGGTGCGCCAGGCCGCGGTAACTCACCACGTGGGTGGCGACGGGTGCGCGGGCGGACGCGTCGCGCAGCCGCTCGACGTGTGCGGGCGGGGTGCGGGGGTCGTCATCGCCGTACAGGCCCAGCCAGGGCGCCTGCAGTGACGCCAGCGCGTCCACCAGGGCCGGTGTGTCCGACCGCAGCGGCTCGACGATGCCGCGCGCCGCGACGCTCACCGCCGCCCCGACCGGCCGGTTGGTGGCGACCAGCAGCGCGGCCGTGCCGGCGTCGTCGAAACCGAGCACCCCGACGCAGTCCGCGTACACGCCGCGGGCGACCAGCCAGTCGAAGGCGGCGTCGAAGTCCGCGAACAGGTTGTCGCCGAACACCTCGACCTCGAGGTCCCCGGGCTGCCGGTGGAACAGGTGCGGCGCGACCGTCAGCCAGCCCTCGCCCGCGAGCAGGCGCATCAGGTCCAGTACCGAGTCGGTGAACCGCCGCGACTCGTGCAGCACCACGATGCCGCCGCGGGCCGGCCCGTCCGGCGCCGCCGCCGTCAGCGGCACGGTGGCCCGCGGCTGATCCGTCTGCGACTGATCCGACTGGTCACCGACGGCGCGGAGCAACGCGCTGTCGGTGAAGATTCCCGACATACATCTACTCTGGCACGACCCGGGCCCGTGCGCTCGTCCCAATTTGCGCCCGGCCTGGGCCGACGGCCCACCGCGAGTCGGCCACGCATGCATAATGACCTCCCGTGACCGCACGCACCCGCCCCGACCTCGTCGACATCAGCCCCTACGTGCCCGGGCGCACGTTTCCCGGCGCGATAAAACTCGCGAGCAACGAGACCACGGCGGGCCCGCTGCCCAGCGTCGCCGCTGCGATCGCGGAGTCCGCGCTGGGCGTGAACCGCTATCCCGACAACGGGTCGGTCGCCCTGCGCGAGGCCCTCGCGGACTCGCTCGGCGTCAGCGTCGACCGCGTCGCCGCGGGCTGCGGATCGGTGAGCCTGTGCCAGGAGCTCGTGCAGATCACCGCGGGCCCCGGCGACGAGGTGCTCTTCGCCTGGCGCGCGTTCGAGGTGTACCCCGTGGTCGCGCGGGTCGCGGGCGCCACCCCGGTCCAGGTGCCGCTGACCGCAGACCACCTGCACGACCTCGACGCGATGCTCGCAGCGATCACCGACCGGACCCGCGTGATCTTCGTCTGCAATCCGAACAACCCGACCGGCACCGTCGTCACCCAGGACGCGCTCGAACGATTCCTCGACGCGGTGCCCGCGGACATCCTGGTGATCCTCGACGAGGCGTACATCGAGTACACGCGCCCTGGCGACCAGGCCGGCGCGGAAATCCCGAACGGCGTCGCGCTCGCCGAGGGCCGGGCGAACGTCGTTGTACTGCGGACGTTCTCGAAGGCGTACGGCCTCGCGGGCCTGCGGGTGGGGTACGCGGTGGCGGACCCCGGGATCATCGCGGCGCTGAGCAAGGTGCACATCCCGTTCGCCGTGAGCACGGTCGCGCAGGCCGCTGCGGTCGCCTCGCTGGCCGCCGCGGACGAACTGCTGGCCCGCACCGACGGGGTCGTCGCGGAGCGCCGCCGGATGCGCGAAGCCCTGATCGGCGCCGGCTACGAGGTGCCCGCGTCCAACGCGAACTTCGTCTGGCTGCCGCTCGGCGACCGCTCGGCGGAGTTCTCCGAGGCCAGCGCGGCAGCGGGTGTGCTGGTGCGCCCCTACGGCACCGACGGGGTGCGGATCACCATCGGCGATCCCGACGAGAACGATGCCTTCCTCGCCTTCGCCACCGGCGACGGCCTGCCGATCTGGAAGTCGCGCCAGGTCTGACCGTCACCGGCCGAGCGACCGGGCCAGGGTGGGCCACGCGTCGTGCAGGTCCTGCTGCCAGTAGGGCCACGAGTGGGTGCCGGCGGGCCGGTAGCGGAACGTCGCGGGGATGGCCAACTCCCGCAGCCGGTCGTCGAACAGCTGGGTGCAGCGCAGGGCGGCCGCCTCGAGCGCCGCGCCGAGGGTCAGTGCACTGAGCCCGTCCACGGTGGTCGGGTCGTCCAGCGGCCCGGCCGCGCCGTTACCCGTCGCGACGTAGATCTCCTTGCCGCGCAACGCCTCCGCGTTGCGCATGGGATCGTTCGCCGCCCACTCCGGGTCGCCGTCCGGTCCCCACATGTTGTCCGCGTCCCCGCCCTTCCAGGCGACGGTGGCGCGCACCGACAGCCGGGAGTCGGCCTGGCCGTTGTCGGCGCAGCCGCTGAAGGCCGCGACGCCGCGGTACATGGCGGGGTGCCGGGTGGCGAGATTCAGTGCCGCGTGCGCGCCCATCGACAGTCCTGCGATCGCGTTGACGCCGTTGCCCCGGAACTGGGTGTCGATCAGCGGCGGCAGTTCCGTGGTCAGGAACGTCTCCCACTCGTCGACCCCGAGGGCGGGGTCCGGCTGCTTCCAGTTCGTGTAGTAGCTGCCGGTGCCGCCGACCGGCAGCACCACATTGACGTCCTTGTCCGCGAAGAAGTCCACGGCGTCGGTCTTCAGCGTCCAGGTGCTCTCCTGGTAGTCCGACTCCTCGCCCCCGCCCGCGCCGTCGAGCAGGTACAGCGTGGGCCTGGCGGCGGACCGGTCGGCGGGCAGCAGCACCTGCACCTGCACCACCTCGCCCATCGACGGGGAGTGCACGAACACGGCGGCGCGACGTTCGGTGAGCATGGTGACGTGGTCGACGGAGGCGGCCTGACGGGCCAGGCCGGCCCCACGCGGGCCGGCCGCGGAGACCGAGGGGAAAAGGCCGCACAGGGCCATCGAAAGAGCCATTGTCGCGATTAGCTTCATGGGCCCACCTCGAGCGACTGCCCGCCGGGTGCGGGCGAACCGCTGCCCGTCAAGGTAGCGGACTTTCCGCCGCCGAGTGATGTCCCACGCCGAAATCTGTTGCCGTGCCGCCTCACTCGGGCAGCCTGTTGGACGACCGTCCGGGATGCCGGGCGCCAGGTCAGGGCGCTGCCGGTCGGCACCTCCTGCCGCGACGGCGTCCGGCGCGCCTTCGCGACCCCGCCGTACGGCGGGTCGCGCTTCGCCCGAAACCCGGCGCCCGTCACCGCCGCGGCGGTAACCTCGGTGTTCCCGGTCCTCTCCCCAGAGGTGCACATGCGCACACACCGACCGCTCCGTCCCCGCGCCGTCCGCGCCGCGGCCCTGGCAGCCGCCGTCTGCGCCGGGCTGTCGTCCCTCACCGGGTGTTCCGACGCCAGCGCCGGCGGCATCACGGGCGCCTCGGCCGAAAACGGCGTCTCCGGAACCTTTTACGGGACACCGACGGGCATCGGGGCCGGCTCTGCCCGCGCGTACGTGACGCTCGACGCGGAGGGCCGGCCCACCGACGTCGGCATCCGGATGACCGCCGCCGCGCTCGACGGACTGCCCGACGCGCCGATGACCGAGTTCCCGCTCGCGATGCCGGCGCAGGGCGCGTCGACGATCTTCGACAGCGTCGTGGTGGACTGGAATGCGCACGGCCACAATCCCGTGGGGCTGTTCGACAAACCCCACTTCGACATGCACTTCTACATGGTCGACGCGGCCACCATCGCCGAGAACGACCCACTGCGACTGGACTACCTCCCCCGCGCCGGAAACCTGCCGCCGGCAGCGCAGATGCCGACGAACTACTCACCGCCGGAGGGCCTTCCGGTCCTGACGAACGTCCCGAAGATGGGCCAGCACTGGACGAACAACGCCGACGTCCTGGCACCCGGCGGGTTCGACTTCACCCAGACGTTCATTGCGGGCTCCTGGGACGGCGCGTACACGTTCATGGAGCCGATGATGACGCGCGAGTGGCTGCTGACGAGGTCGTCGGCGGACGAGGAGATCCCGCAACCGGAGATCTACCCGAAACCGGGCCGCTACCCCACCACCTACTCGGTGAACTACGACGCCGGCACCGGCGAGTACGTGCTCGAGCTAGCCGGAATGCAATCACGGCCGTAATCGGTTTCCCCGCTTGCAGATTCGCCGTTTGCACCGATCCTCCGGAGTCGACGGTGGCGGCGCCCGGCGACCCGGCCACCGCCTTTTCACCCGCGGTGATCGGGGCGATTCGCCCGACGCTTGCGCGACGGCGGGTTTACAGTCGAATTCGGCCCTTCCTTCGTCTGGTCCAGGTGAGGTAACGAAATGAACCTGATCAACAGAACGGCAGCATCCACCCTGATCGCCGCGGCCATGATCGCAGGCCCGGGAATCGCACAGGCCGGCGCCGCTACCGGCCCGCCCGGCCAGGCAGTCCCCGGCGTCCACCAGGTCGACTCGCCCGAGAAGCAGGCCGCCTTCGAGCACATGCTCAACGAACTCAACCTCGGCTGGGCCAACGGCGGCGCGGCCGGGACTGCGATCGGCTCCGTCGCGGGACTCGGCATCGGATGCATCTCGATGTTCCCCGGCAGCCTCGCGGGGTGCATCATCGGCGCCCCCACCGGCGCGATCATCGGCGCCCTCGCCGGCATGGCCACCGGCAACCCCAACGCGCAGCAGGCGATTCAGGACTACATCAACACGCCGTAGGCCCGAGGACTGCCGTCAACTCACGGTTGACGGCAGCAGGATCGTCAACCTATGGTTGACGCATGACGAATCCCGTACGTATGACCAACCCGGTGCGGCTCGACGAGCTGATCGAGGCCATCAAGAAGGTCCACCCCGATGCCCTGGACCAGCTCTCCGACGCGGTCCTCGCCGCCGAACACCTCGACGAGATCGCGGACCACCTGATCGGCCACTTCGTCGACCAGGCCCGGCGCACCGGCGCGTCCTGGACGGACATCGGCAAGAGCATGGGCGTCACCAAGCAGGCGGCCCAGAAGCGGTACACCACCAAGGCCGCGGACCAGCCGTCCGACCTGGACCCGAACGACGGCTTCAGCCGGTTCACCCCGCGCGCCCGGAACGTGGTCATGGCCTCGCAGAACGAGGCCCGGGCCGCCGGCAACCCCGAGATCCGGCCCGCCCACCTGGTGCTGGGCCTGCTGGCCGAGCCTGCGGGCATCGCGGCGAAGGCGGTGCTCGCGCAGGGGGTGTCCCTGGATTCCGTCCGTGCGGCCGCGACCGCGACCCTGCCGACCGCAGTCGACGCCGCCGCCGTGCCCGCGCTCATCCCGTACGACGCGCAGGCGCGCAAGGTGCTGGAGCTGACCTTCCGCGAGGCACTGCGGCTGGGCCACAACTACATCGGTACCGAGCACCTGCTGCTCGCGCTGCTCGAGCTCGAGAACGGCTCCGGCCCGCTCAGCGGCCTCGGCGTGGACAAGACGGCCGCCGATGCGCACATCGCCGACGCCGTGGCGGCCGCGGTCGCGGCGATGGACGCGCAGTAGCCGCACCGGAAGCATGAAAGGGCCCCGACCTGCGGGTACCAGGTCGGGGCCTTTGCGGAAGCGGAGGGATTTGAACCCTCTCGACCATGCAGGCCAGAGGGTCAGAATCTCCGTGACCTGCAGAATCGCATCACTACAGGTGCGCCCGGATCACACGGTTTCGTGGGCAAGTGTGGGCAAAGTGTGGGCAGAGAGGCACAGGTATTCGGGACCAGGCTGCGCTTTCGACGGGGACGGTCGAGGCATGTTTGGCACACCCCATAACCTCTTTGCGTGGCCGACATCTACATGTATGCGGACGAGACAGGGAATCTCGACTACGCGGGGGAGGGAAAGGCTGGCGCAGGCGCGTATTTCGGCTTCGGCACTGCCGTGTTCCGGGACGACCATGGGCACCACCTCTTCGGAGGAATGAAGTTGCGCGCTGGGCTCGAAAAGAACGGGTTGTCGCTGCCGAAGGGATTCCATGCCGTCAATGACAACCCGCGCACCAAGTCCGACATGTTCGGACTGATCAAGGACCAGGCGCCTCGGTTCGATACCACCTTCTTGCACAAGGCCAGCGCCTACCCGGCTGTTCAGGCACGAGGCCAGATGTATCTCTACCGGATGGCATGGTTTCTGCACTTCAAGGAAATTGCAACGCAGGTGTCGATGCCGGGAGACACCCTTCACGTGATCGTGGGGTCATTTGGCACTGCAGCCCGTCGGACTGAAGCGAAGGCCGCGATTGCCGATGTCTGCGGGCAAGTGAACCGCTCAATCGTCCTGTGCGTGTGGGACTCCCCGACGTCCTGGGGCCTCCAGGTAGCGGACTACGGCCTGTGGGCGACGCAAAGGTCGCTCGAAGGGAAAACCTGCACCTGGTTCGCCCCATGCGTGATGCCGACGCTCAAGAGCGTCTTCCTGCCCTGGGGGAGAAAAAGTTAACGCCGACTATCCCACTCCGGAGAAGACACCCCCTGGGCGTCTTGTCGTCGGCACCACCAGTAGACCGCACTACGGACTTCGGAGTCAAGGATGACGCGTCCTTCGGGCTCACGTCCCTCGCCCGCGGGCGCCTTCGCACGTGAGTTTCAGGGCCGCGTAAAAAGCGTCTGACTCGCGCCGGAGGAAGTCAGGCCGGGCCGACGAGCTGGCGATCTCAGGCACCCCTCCCCCAATGCAGCAGAGCGCCCCACCGTTGCCGATGGGGCGCTCTGTGTTTGTCGCTGGGCCTATGCGGCTGCGGTGGTCAGCTTCACGACGCCGAGCGGCTGGTAGACGCTGACGTGGTACCGGGACTCGCAGCGGGCGCGCAGCTGGTTCTTGCTGAAGTCGTCGCCCACGTTGTCCGACCACAGGACCTCGACCTTGGCGTCGGTGTCGATGGCGACGGCGGACGGGTCGAGCAGCAGCGCGGTCTTGGCCGGCAGCGCGTTGCAGATCGCGATCGGCACGCCCCACAGGGTCCGCTTGGCGCGGTCGACCGGGCCGCCGAGCTCGAGGCTGCCCGCGGTGTCGGTGCGTGCGAGCTCGAGGGTCTCCCAGTCGGCGGGGCTCAGGACGAAGGTGCCGGCGGTGTGCCCGATGTTCTCGATCTTGGTCACGGCCTGGCGGGTCGTGGTGATGAGGTCCGTCGCGAACGCCTGCGTCTGGATGCCGCCGGTCTGCAGCAGCCCGGTCAGCTGACCGGTGCCGGTGCCGTTGAGGACCTGCTGCTCGAGGGCGCGGTGCAGGCCGTACAGCAGCTCGTCGGCGACGAACCGCTGCAGGTTCCCGACGTCGGCGAGTGCGTACTTGTCGATGGCCTCAGACAGGTGCGCGATGACCTGCAGCTCTCCCTCGATCGGGGTGAGCCCGTACACCGAGGTGGGCTTGGCAGCGCCGGCCGCGACGACCGCGGCGTTGTTGGTGCGCGCGGTCTGGCGCAGGTACCGGAACACCGGGCTCGACTGCGTGACGACCGGGAGCGCAGCGAGCAGCTCGGACATCGGCTTTGCGGTCGTGGCGATCTCGGGCCGGACAGTCACCGACACCGCGGTCGAGCCTGCCGGCAGCAGTGCCTTCTGCCCGTACGCGTTGTCGGAGCACATACCGGGTGCCACGCGGTCGGCGAGCGCGCCGAACGACTTCGTCGAGACGTCCATGTAGCCGCGGCCGACGCTCTTGGTCTCGGAGTACCGCGGCCCGCCGTCGAGGCTGCCGTGATCCGGGCGCATGCTCCGGACCCCGCCCATCCCCTCGAGCTTGGCCAGGAGCGGGGCATTGCTCTTCGCCTTCTCGATCAGCGCGTCGAGCTTGTCGAGATTGTCGACGAGGGCGTGCAGCTCGGTGATCTGCTCCTCGCTGAAGCTGACACCCGCGGTGTCGCCGGTGGTGGCGTCCTCGGCGGCCTTGCTGCGGATCGCGTTGATCTTGTCCACGGTCGCGGCGCGCTTCTCGAGAATGTTCATGTTGGTTCCTTCGGTGAGGTCGGTGAGGTCGGCGATACGCAGTCGCAGCGCCAACGTGTCGATGTCGGTGCGCGGGGCCGCCTTGACCGCGACGATCTCGGTCTCGGGGTTCGCACCGCGGGGGACGAGGGAGACCTCGAACAGCTTGAGCTTGCGGAGCTCGGTTGCCCGCTTGCCTTCGGCGGTCTTCACCTCGGCGCTGTCCTGAACCTCGTAGGCAAAGGACATCTCGGACAGCCGCCGGCCCTTGACGAGTCGGTACGCCTGCGCGCCCTTCGGTGATTCGAGGTCGAGCTGCGCGGTGACGAGCAGACCGCGGTCGTCCTCCTTCGCGGAGATGACGTGTCCGATGTTGTAGTCGGGGTCGTCGTCCCGGTGGCCGTACAGGACCGGGATGTGGTTGTCGGAGCTCTCCCAAGCCTTGAGGGACTCAGCGAACGCGCCCTTGACGGTGATGTCACCGTGCAGGTCGACGTTCGCGAACACCGACGCGTAGCCGGAGAACTGGCCCTCGGCGAGGCCTTGCTTCTGACCGACACGCAGGTCGATCAGGCGAGCAGTTTTGTGATGCATGGGTCTCCTTCCCGCGGATCGCGGGGGATGAAAGTGGTTGCGCTGTGCGCAGGTTCGGGAGCTGGCGGTTACGTCTCGCGGGCTCTACCGTCGACGGTCTCGCGTGGTGCTTGCGGCCGGCATGTAGCGGGCGGCGTGCATCTGGCGGTCTGTCGCGTTCGAGTGTACCGCTTTCGGTCACCGGGAGTTGTTGCCTCGCAGCGGACCCCAGATCTCGGCGTTCCAGTGGTCGGCGGCGACCGGGTCGACGGCGTCGACGTACTCGTCGGGTTCCCCGGTGACCCAGTCGCCTATCCGGGACAGCACGCGGCGGGTCGGCTTCGGGTCAGGCATTGCGGCCCCGCTCGGCCATGTCGATCGCGCCGAACGCGTAGCCGTCGAGGAACACCTGCGCGTCGGTGTCGTAGAACTCCTTCGCGATGTGGGCCGTCCTCGTCGCCAGCGCGGTGATGACGGTCTGTGCGGCGTCCTCGGGGATCTCGTGGAGGAGTCGCGCGTAGTTGTCGGTGTCGTCTGCGGCGATCGCTGCGACGAGCTGGCCGGCAATCGCGATGTGGTCGAGGTCAACCTTCGGAATCTCATGCATGGTCATGTCCGTCCTGGTCGTGTTGGTGGCTGTGCGTGGCTCTCAGGGCTCGTCTTCTCGCAGCCCCGTGCCGCGGGGGGAAACGTCCTGATTTGCGGCCGTAGGGAGTCAGGCGGCCGGTCCGAGCTGGCGATCTTGGGTGCCCCTACCCCTCTGCCTCGGCGGTGTCGTGCAGCTGGTCGGCGAGCGCGCGGGCCTCGGCGGTGGTCATGGAGACGAGGAGCGGTCCGAGGTGGAGCACGACGGGGCGCATGGCTCCGGGGTTGCCGGCGACTTCGGCGGTGAAGGTGTCCGCTCGTAGCCTCACTCGGTCACTTCCTCGGTGTGGGTTGGGCAGTGGGTGGTGTGGGTGAGGTAGGGGCAGCCGGTGGCTGCGCAGCGGGTCACTGGTTGGCCTCGAAATCGGTGCGGTTGGCGGCAGCGGGGAACGCGGCCCAGTCGTCGCTGAGTAGGACGATGACGCGGCCGGGGTAGTTCGCTTCGAGTGGTGCTGAGAGGTGGGCGAGTCGGCCGGGGACCACGATCGGGGATCCCGGAACCCACCGCAGCCGACGAGCGCGGACCGTGTCGGCCGGGTCCGGGGCACGCCCTGCCTCGATTCCCGGCAGGAGTGGGCCGATCGCCTCGGCTTGGATCGCGACTCGGTCTCGCCACCAGTGCCGACCGATGCCGTCGAAAAAGGCGGGGAACTGGCTGGGGTTGGTAATGATTCGCCAGCCGCATTCGCAGCTGCGGTGCGGGGAGCGGTGGTGTCCACGAGCAAGGTTGCGTTGGTCGGGGGCCGGGTGACACGTCGCAGGGCGTGAGTGTCCGGTCCTGTCGAATCCGAAGATCAGTCCGGCTGGGGTCACGAGGTTGATTCGCCAGCCGATGACGGTGGTGGTGTGGGTCATGGTTGCCTTTCGTCGAGCGGTCATCGGTATGCCCCGATGCGGTTGTCTGGTGTGCGGTTCAGATCGGGCCGGCACCGCAGGCATGGGATGGGGTGTCCGTGGCCGTGGACGCCCCCTTGAGCGAATCGCCGTATCGGTCGTGGTTCATCGGGCGAGTTCCTTTCGGGCCCGGGCTTCGGCGAGGACGCTGCGGGCTGCGGCGCTTCCTCGCTTGGCGCGGTCTGTCGCGTCGGGGTCGTGGTCGCAGACGGTGGTTCCGGCGTAGCCGTCGGTGTCGCAGAGGTTGCAGGCCGCGACGGCGGCGGCGCGGTGGCCGGCGCGGGCCTGGGCGGTGTCGGACGCGGCCTGGCGTTCGGCACGGGTCCGTTCGGTCTGCCATGCCTGGTGCGCTTCGCGGGCGCTGGCGCAGCCGCCGCACGGGGCGAGGCTGCCCTGAGGGTGCTTGGGGCAGTTCTTGGAGGGGGGTTGGTGGTTCTCCGGTACGGGTGACGAGATACCGGCGTGACCTCCCCCTTCTTCTAGTTCTTCTATAGAAGGAACATCTGCCCGTTTGGGCAGATGATGATCTGCCCGTTTGGGCACATCCATCTGCCCATTCGGGCAGGCGCCCGACCTGTCATCGGCCCGTTTGGGCACATCCATCTGCCCGTTTGGGCAGATGGCAGGTGGAGAGGCTGGGCGGTACGACGAGGTCTGATCACTCACACCCCCAGCGCGATGAGTCCATGTCTCGATTTCGCCGCGCTTCTCGAGATTGTCGAGGGCCGTGCGGGCCATCTTGACGGTCAACCCCGTCTCCTCCGAGACCGTGGGGATCGAGGCCCGCCACCATCTGCCGGCCTCGTCCTCGATGCGGTTCTGTCCGGGCTGCGCGCACCGGAACTCGATGCGCGCGTACACGATGGCCGCGTTGCCGTTGCCGACTCGCCGCACCAGATCCGGGCGCACGATCACGAAGTCATCGGAGGTCCGGGCGTCACCCCCAGGGGTCCGGTGCGGCGTTGCGGTCATGGTGAAGGCTCACCGGCCTTTCGGGTTGAAGCGATGGAAGTCGAGGGCGATCCACAAGCAGCTCTGGCAGATCAGCAGCGCACCCAGAACGAGCTCGGTGGTACTCACATGTCCTCCCGCAGCGCAGCTTCGGCGCGGACCTGGTCCTCGTCGCGGTGCAGCTCGGCGGCCTGCTCGGCAAGCTCGCGGAGCGAGTCCCGGATCTGGTCGACGAGCGCGTGCGCCTGGTCTCGCTCGAGGTACATCGTCATCAGCCCGGATCGGATCGCCACCATGCCGAGATGTTCGGTCGGGTGCGCGGTCACCCGCGTTTCGGCGTTCACTGGCCGGCCTCGATCCGGCGGGCGTAGATGCCGTGGAACTGCTCGAGCTCGGCGATCAGTTCCGGCAGCAGGTGGGCAGGGATACCGGCATCGTCCAGCGAGTTGCGGAGCCCGCCGAACATGACGTAATGCTCGGCGCTCGTGACCTGACCGAAGCGGCCGTAAACGGTGGTGAGGTCGAGCGTCGCCACTACGCCCCCGCAGTTTTCCGACCTGTCATCGATACTGACCTTGGAGATGATGTCGACGACGATCTCGTCGGCCTTGTCGAGGTGCCCTTGCTCGTGGGCTTCGGTCCACTCCCCGGCTTCCTCGGGGGTGCCAGTGAACGTGGCGTCGCATGTGCGGAGCGGGCACATGGCGGTGACTTCTGCAATCATGGTGCGGACTCCTTCTTTCTTGCGATTGGTGGATTCCTTGCCCTCGATGCCCTGGCCGGCGTCGGGGGCGTTTTCGTTGGCGGGCATCACGCGGCGCCGGGACGGTCGTCAGTGCGCTGCAGCGTGTTCGCGTCGGCCCACTCCTGCACATCGGCCCAGCGGTACAGCACGCGGCGGCCGTGCTTGATGAACTTCGGTCCGACCCCTCGGTAGCGGTCATTGGCGAGCATCGCCGCGCTGGTGCGTAGGAAGGCTGCGACCTCCTGCGGTGTGGCGAGCGGGGATTCGGGCATCTCAACTCCTCATGTGATCGTGTTACGTCAAAGCCCGATCACTTCGACTGACTGCAGGTTACCCACAGTGATGCCGCTGCGTCAAGACGCAATCATGAGGTTGTCCCGTCGGGTCTGCATCGCGCACACTGAGCGGCATGCCAGCTGCACGTATCGAGTCATCTGACGGAGCCGAACCCTTGGAGGTGGCGCCCGGAATCTTCATGCGGCTGCCGGCTCGCCTGGCCGTCGAGGAATCCCCTTCTCCCGGCCTTCGAACGCTGATCGAGTTCGCATTCAACTTCGAGCGGCGGGAGGTGCAGGCCGTCACGGTGGCCGTTCAGTCCACGACTGGGTTGCCTGTCACCGGAACCGATTTGCGTGGCGTGCGCGTCGCCGAGTTGACCGCCGAGCATCTACCCACGTTGGCAACCAAGTACGAGGGTTCGCCCGTCCAGCCAGCGCCGAAGGCGATTGCCGACCTGGTCTCACAGGGCCCGTCAAACGGGTTGACCCTGCGACTGGTCGCTGACCTCTACCAGTACGCGAGCGCGGTTGGGCTACGTCCGGCGAAGCACGTGCAGGACGTTCTCGGGCTACCTTCCGCGACCGCCTCTCGTTGGATACGGCGCGCACGCGAAAGCGGCCTCTTCGATCGAGCTACCACGACCATCGAGGACGTAACTGATGGCGACGATTGAGAGCTACGAGACCGCGGCCGGCAAGCGGTACCGGGTCCGCTACCGCACCCCAGACCGGCGCCAGACGGACAAGCGCGGGTTCACCAGCAAGCGGGCAGCGCAGGACTTCGCGGCGACCGTAGAGGTCGAGAAGATGACCGGCTCGTACGTGCCGCCGGCACTCGGCAAGGTCACGGTGCGCGAGCTCGGCACCGACTGGGTCGAGCGCAAGCAAACCGACCTCAAGCCGTCGACTTACTCAAGTCTCGAGACCGCGTGGCGCATCCACGTCGAGCCGCGGTGGGGCCGCGTGCGGATCGCGGACGTCGACCTGGACCAGGTCGAGCGGTGGATCACTGACCTCGGCAAGGCCGGCAAGGGCGCCACGGTCGTGATCCGGGCCTATGGCGTGCTCTCCGGGATCCTGGACAGCGCGGTCAAGGCAGGACGGTTGGCGAGCAACCCCGCGCGCGGCGTCGACAACCTCCCCCGGAAGCAGCGCAAGCCGCGCGTGTACCTGACCCACGAGCAAGTGCGGGCCCTCGCCGACGAGGCCGGCCAACACGAGACGCTGGTCTACGTCCTCGCGTACTGCGGTCTGCGGTGGGGCGAGGCGATCGCGCTCAAGGTCGCGCACCTGGACATGCTGCGGAAGCGGCTTACCGTCGTCGACAACGCGGTGCAGGTGAACATGACCATGCATGTCGGCACGCCGAAGTCGCACACGCACAGGACCGTTCCCATCCCCGGGTTCCTCGTCGAGCAGCTGGCGCGGCAGTGCGAGGGCAAGGACCGGGACGACCTCGTGTTCCCCGGCCGCGACGGCGAGTACCTCAGACGCTCTGTGAGCTTCACGGGATGGTTCACCAAGGCGGTGGAGCGGTCGGGCGTCCCCACGCTCACACCGCACGATCTGCGGCACACCGCGGCGTCCCTGGCCGTGTCGGCCGGCGTCAACGTCAAGGCACTGCAGCGGATGCTCGGACACGCCTCGGCGGCGATGACCCTGGACACGTACGCGGACCTGTTCGACGACGACCTCGAGGCCATCGGAGACGCGCTGAATCAGGCCCGATCCGCGGCATCGGGGACGCACTGAATCATGCCCAATCCGCGGCAAGTGTGGGCAAAGTGTGGGCACGCGAGGGGTCACCCCCGAATGGCCAGAACACGAAAAAGCCCCTGACCTGGCAATTAAGTCCAGATCAGGGGCCAATTTCTCAGCGGAAGCGGAGGGATTTGAACCCCCGGTGGGTTTAACGCCACGCTCGCTTTCAAGGCGAGTGCATTCGGCCGCTCTGCCACGCTTCCGTGGCGAATCTTAGCCGCCGCGTCCGGCGGCGTCCGAGCGCCCCGCGGGTCAGGCCTCGTCGCGCTTGCCGAGTGCGGCGTCGACCTTGCCGAACACCTCGGCCACCCCGGTCAGCTCCGCGGGCTCGAGCAGGTCGATCAGGTAGCTGCGCACGCCCCGCACGTGGGTGGGCGCGGCCTCCGTGAGCTTCTCCCGACCCTGGTCGGTGATGACGGCCAGCACGCCGCGGCCGTCGTCGACGCAGGTGCTGCGGACGACCAGTCCCTCGGACTCCATGCGCCGCACCTGGTGGGTCAGCCTGCTCCGCGAGGAGAGCACCCCGTCGGCCAGTTCGCTCATCCGCACCGAGCCGTCCGGCGACTCGGAGAGCATCACCAGGATCCGGTAGTCCGCCAGCGAGAGGCCGTGGCCTGCCTGCAGCTCCCGGTTGAGCACCTCCATCAGCCGCTGACTGCCCTCGATGAACCCACGCCAGGCGCGCATCTCCGCGCCGTCGAGCCACCGCGGGGTGGAGCCGGTTTCGTCGGGTGTTTCTGTCAGCACGGGCCCATTCTAGTGCGGGCGCCGCTCAACTACCGACCACACGGTTTCCACTGCGGCGCCCGCCGACCGCTACCTGGCGGGCGCACTCTTCACCAGGTCGGCCGTGACGGCGAGACCGCGGAGCCGGCCGGCGAGTTCCGCGGGGACCACCTGGTATCCACCGACCGCACGCCAGGCCAGCTGCGCGGTGCCGTCCTCGCCGCTGAACCGGGCGACCCTCCCGCCGTCGACCTCGACCTCGGCGGCCACGGGGTGACCCATCGGCCCCTCCGCGCCGCCGAGGTGGTGCCACGCCTCGAGGATCGGGCCACGGATCAGCCAGGCGCCCGCCGCCGGGGCCCAGTAGACGGTGGCCCCGTCCGCGGCGCTGAAGTCGCTGAAGCGGTCCGACCCGCCCAGCGCCTCCTCCTCGTCGGTCGTCGGGAAGCCGAGCGCGCCGGCCGGACCGCCGAGTTCGCGGTAGCGCTCCAGGATCAGGCCGTACATGACGTGGGCGCCGGTCCCCGGCGAGTAGTAGATGGCGCCGCCGCTGTAGTCGCGGCCGGCGCCCGTCCCCACCGGGTACGCCTCCCCGACGGGGTGGCCGAGCGGCGAGTCAGCGCCGCCCCAGGACCGGTACTTCGCCTCGATCTCGTCGTGCGCGACCGGTGCCGGCGCGGCGGGTGCCGGCGCGGCGGGTGACGGCTCGGCCACCGCGGGGGCGCCGGCGGACAGGACCGCGGCCGCCGTCGCCACGCCCGCCACCACACAGCGAACAGACCGCGAACTTCCAGACCGACGCACCGAGGCACCCGTTCCCCTTCGGGGCGCCCGCCCGACACCGGCGCCGAATGCGGACAACTTAAACGACCGCACGGGAACCGAGGGGGCACAGTGGTCGAGGTAACACCCCGCCCCCGCGGGCGGCGCCGCGGCAGGCCAGGTCAACCCGCTAGTCACCCGCGAATATCACCCTCGCCGTCACCCGACCGCACCGCGGCAACAGGCAACGGGCGTTCAGCCACCGAGCACCGAGGCGTCCAGCTCGGCAACGGACGCGAACCCGGCCAGCCCGAGGGTCACGTCGAGGTCCGCCAGCAACACCCGAAGAGCATGGCGCACACCGTCCTTGCCCGCCAGGCCGAGCCCGTACACCCAGGGCCGGCCGTAGAGCACCGCGTCGGCGCCGAGCGCGAGTGCGGTGACAACGTCGACGCCGCAACGGATCCCGGAGTCCAGCAGCACGTCCGCCCGCTCCCCCACCGCGGCCGCGACCGGACCGAGCGCGTCCAGGGCGGCGATCGCCCCGTCGACCTGCCGGCCGCCGTGGTTGCTCACCACCACGCCCGAGGCGCCGGCGTCGACCACGGCTCGGGCGTCGTCCGGGTGCACGATCCCCTTTACCGCGATCGGCAGGTCGGTCCACTCCCGCAGGCGCGCCACGTCACTCGTCCGGATCGAGTGGTTGCCGAACATCGACACCCAGGTGAGTACCGCCATCTGCATGGCCTCGACGCTCTCCTCCGGCGCGACGGCCAGCCGGGAGCGGAACACCGGGTCGGACAGGTAGTTCGCAATTCCCTTGCCCTGCAGGAACGGCAGGTGTCCGAGTTCGAGATCGCGTGGACGCCAGCCCATTCCGGGGGTGTCCGCGGTCAGCACGATGGCCTTGGCGCCGGCCGCGGTGGCCCTCCGCACCAGCGACTCGGCCACCTCGTCGTCCGACGGCCAGTACAGCTGGAACCACCAGTTCTCCCCCGACACCGCGCCGACCCGCTCGATCGGGGTGGACGCCGCCGTGGACAGCACCGAGCCGATGCCGAGTTCGGCCGCGACCTCGCCGACCGCCAGCTCCGCGTCCGGATGCACCAGCTCGAGCACCCCGACCGGCGCGGTCAGCACCGGTGCGGCCAGCCGGGTGCCGAGCACCTCCACGCTCAGGTCCCGCGCATCCGCCGCGGCGGTCCCGCGCAGCATCCGCGGCACCAGGGCGTGACGGCCGAACGCCGCCACGTTCGCCGCCGCGGTCCGCTCCGTCGACGCGCTGCCCGCGATGTACCCGAACGCCTCCGGCGACAGGGTGGTGCGGGCGAGGTCCTCGAGTCCGGCCGCCGTCATCGGGAGCGGCGGCACCGCGCCGCTCAGACCGGCGAAGTAGATCTCGTTCTGCAGGTTGCCGAAGTTCGTCACCGGCGTGACGGTAGCCGCTGACCCGGCTCCTGCGGGACTGTTGCGCCTACCGTGTCGCGGGGCGCCCACTCGGCTAGCGTCGACACATGCGTGCAATCACCTACTCCACCCCCGGCGGACCCGAAGTGCTTGCCTGGACGGAGGTTCCCGACCCCAGCCCCGGTCCGGGCGAGGTGCTCATCGAGGTCGCGGCGACCGCCGTCAACCGCGCCGACATCGTGCAGCGTCGCGGCTACTACCCGCCGCCGCCCGGCGCCAGCGACATCCTCGGACTGGAGTGCTCCGGCACCGTCGCCGCGCTCGGCGAGGGCGCGGAAGGCTGGTCCGTGGGCGACCGGGTCTGCGCGCTGCTCGCGGGCGGCGGCTACGCGGAGCTGGTGACCGCCCCGGCCACCCAGCTGCTCCCCGTGCCCGACGGCGTGGATCTCCACGCCGCCGCCGCGCTGCCGGAGGTGGCGTGCACGGTGTGGTCGAACCTCGTGATGATCGGGGGCATGCGCGCCGGCCAGTTGGTGCTGATCCACGGCGGCGGGGGCGGCATCGGCACCCACGCGATCCAGGTGGCCGTCGCGCTCGGCGCCACCGTCGTCACCACCGCCGGCTCGGCGGGCAAGCTCGCCGCCTGCCGCGAGCTCGGCGCCGCCGTCACCGTCAACTACAAGGACGAGGACTTCGTCACGGCGGTGGCCGCCACCGGCCGCGGCGCGGACCTGATCCTCGACAACATGGGCGCCGCCTACCTGGGCCGCAACATCGACGCCCTCGCGATGGACGGGCAGCTGTGCGTGATCGGCATGCAGGGCGGGCGGGTCGGCGAACTGGACCTGGGCACGCTGGTGGCCAAGCGCGGCCGGGTGTTCGCGACCGGCCTGCGGGGCCGGCCGGCGACCGGCCCGTCCGGCAAGGCGGAGATCGTCTCGGCGGTCACCGAGCAGCTGTGGCCGATGATCGCGGACGGCCGGGTGCGGCCGGTGGTGCACACGGAGCTGCCCATCACCGACGCCGCGGCCGGGCAGCTGCTGCTCGACTCCCCCGACACGGTCGGCAAGGTGGTGCTGGCGGTGCGGTGACTGGCCTCAGCCGAGGGCGGAGACGGCGCGCGCCAGCTGGTCGATCTCGTACCGGGTGGTGTACGGCGCCAGGCCGACGGTGACGGCCCCGCCCTCCTCGTTCACCCCGAGGGAGTCCAGCAGCCGGCTGCCGCGTCCGCCGACCACGGTGCCGATCCGGTTGGCCGTGAAGTGCTCGGAGACCTTCTCCGCCGGGACACCCGCGACCGTGAAGCTCAGCGTCGGGACCCGACTGTTCGAGGTGCCGATCAGCGTCACCTGCGGCAGCCGGCGCAGCGACGCCATCAGGTGCTCGAAGATCCGGTCGTGGTAGTCCTGCAGCGAGCTGATCGACGTCTCGAGGCGCTCGCGGCGCGACCCGCTCGCGGTCTCGTCGAGCCCGGCGAGGTAGTCGATCGAGGCGGTCAACCCGGCCAGCATCGCGTACTGGTGCCCGCCGATCTCGAGCCGCTCGGGGCCGCGGGCCTTCGGGTTCAACGACACCGCTGGGATCCGGTCGATCAGGCTCGGGTCCCGGAAGACCAGGGCGCCGACCTGCGGACCGCCCCAGCTCGGCGCGTTCACCGCGAGGACGTCCGCCCCGAGTTCGTGGATGTCGACGTGCGCGTACGGCGCGGCGGCGATGGCGTCGACCACCAGCAGCCCGCCCATCTCGTGGGCCCGGTCCGCGGCGACCCGCACGTCTGGTGCCGACCCGACGATCGGCGAGGCCGCCGTCAACGCGACGAGCCGGGTGGTCGGCCCGATCAGTTCCGCGAACTGCCAGCTGGGCAGCTCGCAGGTGTCGATCTCGACCTCGGCCCAGCGCACCTGCGCGCCGTACCGGTTCGCCACCCGCAGCCACGGGGCGACGTTCGCCTCCTCGTCGAGGCGGGAGAGCACCACCCCGGTGCCCAGGCCCAGTCGCGAGCTCAGCGCCTCCGCCAGCCAGGCCAACAACGTGGACCGCTCGGGGCCGAGGACGACGCCGGCGGGATCGCCGCCGACCAGGTCGGCGACCGCCTCCCGCGCTGACTCCAGGATGGCGGCGCTGCGCCGCGCGGAGACGTGACTGCCGGTGTGCGAGGACCCGGCACTGCGGAAGGCGGTGGACACCGCCGTCGCGACCAGGTCCGGATGTTGCATTCCCGCCTGGGGATCGAGATGGATCCAACCGTCACCGAGCGACGGGATGAGGCCCCGTACCCGGGCGACGTCGTAAGCCATGCCCGACAGCCTAGAACTTGGGCGGCGTCCGGGTGCCAGTGGGACCGGTGCTATGTGAGAACTCACAACAACTTCCGCGCTGGCACGACGCCGTTTCCGGTCCCGGCCCCGGGCACGGGCTTAGCGGAACGCGGGCAAACCCGACAAGATGGAGCCCATGACTTCCCCGGAGAATGAACACGTCGTCGTGATCGGACCCGACGGTCAACCCGCCGGCGCGCCCACCGCCGACGCCGCACAGGACGCCGCGGCGAAGGACCCCGCCGCCAACGGCAAACCGGCCGCGGCCAACGGCGAGTCGGAGGAGACCCTGGCGGACATGGTCGAGCAGCCGGCGAAGGTGATGCGCATCGGGACCATGATCAAGCAGCTGCTCGAGGAGGTCCGGGCGGCCCCGCTCGACGACGCCAGCCGCGCTCGGCTCCGAGAGATCCACAGGTCCTCGATCCGGGAACTCGAACAGGGGCTGGCACCGGAACTGCGGGAGGAGCTCGAACGGCTGACCCTGCCGTTCAGCGACGACTCCGTGCCCACCGACGCCGAGCTGCGGATCGCGCAGGCGCAGCTGGTCGGCTGGCTCGAGGGACTGTTCCACGGCATCCAGACCGCGCTGTTCGCCCAGCAGATGGCGGCGCGGGCGCAGCTCGAGCAGATGCGGGGCCAGGGCGCCCTGCCGCCCGGGCTGGGCGGTCCCGTCCACGGGCACGGTCAGTCGAACGCGGGCACCGGCCAGTACCTGTAGGCCCTCAGGGGTACAGCATCCGGGCCAGCGCGGCCTTCGCCACGGTCTGCCGCTCGACCACTTCCTCGTCGTACCCTCCCGCCGACGGCCGTGCGGGCACAGCCGCAGAACCGTCGTACACGCCCCACCGGGAGCCGAGGTCGGCGAGCGAACCGTGCTTGACGTCGTAGTAGTCGGACTCGGCGGACAGGACGACCCCGGAGGCGCCGGCGGCGGCCGCGAGCAGTGTGGGTGGAACCGCGTGGAGATCCACGCCTGCCCGCTGCGCGCCGGCAGGCCGTCGCGCCACATCTGGGTGAACGGCACGAAGTGGGCGCCGGGCAGGAGGTGCTCGATCCGGTCGAACACCGCACGGTCGACGCCCGGGATGCCCTCGATCACCGTCGCCTGCTCGCCGCGCACACCCCACTCGGTCAGCAGTGCGGCGGCCCGCGACGCCAGCTCGTCGGCGCCGTCCGCGCCCTCCTCGCGCCCCGCGACGCCGTCCATCAGGTCCGACTGGATGCACAGCACGAACTCGCGCTCGGCGGCCGGACCGGTGTCGTACACCGCCGACGGCAGCTCCGTCAGGTGCAGCCAGGCGTCGTCGCCGCTGACCCCCACACCCGGGCGCGACGCGTCGAGCAGCGCGAGCGACGAGGTGTCCCGGACATCGAACACCGTGAACTCGGCGGCCAGGGACCGCAGCAGGGCCGCCCGGGCCGTGTTGCCGACGGGCGTCAGGCCCAGCCCGGACGCGTACGCCACGCCGCCGGTGCGCGCGGCCGCCTCCGCCGCGATCGCCAGCAGCGACAGGTGCTGCGGCCACACCGCGTTGACGTAGCCGCCGCCGAGCAGGTGCACCGTGGTCGCGGTCTGCAGCAGTTCGATGCCCACCGCGACCGGGCACACCATCCCGGGGTTGCCCACCGCCCGGCGCACGAACGCAGCCGCCTCCCACGCCGGCAGGTGCGCGGTGTGCGCGCACATCCGCCACACGGTGTCCACGACGGTCAGCCGGGGGTGCAGCCCCCGCAGCAGCACCGCGGCCTGGCCCGGCGTGTGACAGTCCAGCACGACGTCGGCGTCGGGGCGGACCCGCGCGAGGTGCGCGAGCCAGGCCCGCGCGATGAACTCGTCCCCGTAGTTGGGGGCGCCGCTCGGGGCGATCAGGTAGATCAGCTCGCGGTCCGGCGGGGGCCGACCGGCGGACGCCGCCCCGTCCTGACCGGCGTCCGGGAGCAGGCTTGCGGGGTCCGAGATGAGACGACGCAGGCGCGGGAAGGTGGGCATACCCCGCAGGGTACGAAACCGGGCATCGCGGGCGGCCCGACGGGTTCGGTGGGTTCGGTGACCAGGGCGGTCGGCGGACGCTAGTACTGTGGTCGCTTGTGCATCAGCCGACCGTAGACATCGCGAGCGAATCATCGCCGGCCTCGGACTCGCAGACCTTCCGTCGCGCGTTCAAGGACATGCGTGACGGCTTCGCGCAGCGCGAACTCTGGCTGCACCTGGGCTGGCAGGACATCAAGCAGCGGTACCGCCGGTCGGTGATCGGCCCGTTCTGGATCACCATCGCGACCGGCGTCCAGGCGGCCGCGATGGGCCTGCTGTACTCGGCGCTGCTCGACATCCCGCTCGACGAGTTCCTGCCGTACGTGACGGTCGGCCTGATCGTGTGGGGCCTGATCAGCGCGTCGATCCTGGAGGGCGCCGACGTCTTCGTCGCCAACGAGGGCCTGATCAAGCAGTTGCCGTCGGCGCTGAGCGTGCACGTGTACCGGCTGGTGTGGCGCCAACTGCTCTTCTTCGCGCACAACCTGCTGATCTACGTGATCATGCTGGTCGCGTTCGGGGTCTGGCGGAACCTGACCTGGCCGGACCTGGCCGCGATCCCGGCGCTCGGGCTGATCGTGCTCAACTCCCTGTGGGTCTCCATCGTGTTCGGCATCTTCGCCACCCGCTACCGCGACATCCTGCCGATCCTCAACAGCCTGACGCTGCTGCTGTTCGTGCTGACGCCGATCATGTGGACCACCGAGTCCCTGAAGAACCAGGGCGGCGAGGCCGCCGAGCGCGTCAAGCTGGCCGAGCTGAACCCGCTCTACCACTATCTCGAGATCATCCGCGCCCCCATGCTCGGCAAGCCGCAAGAGGCGTACCACTGGTACATCGTGCTGGCCATCACCGTCGCCGGCTGGGCCTTCGCGCTGTTCGCGTTGCGCAAGTACCGGGCCCGCGTGCCCTACTGGGTTTAGGGGTCTGACCATGATGACACTGGCGAGCGAAGCGACGGCGGGAAATGGGCGGCGGGGAAATGACTGAGCATGTGAGCATCGAGACGCACGGAGCGTGCGTCGACTTCCCCATTTTCGACGCCAAGTCCCGGTCGCTGAAGAAGGCGTTCCTCGGCAAGGCCGGCGGCTCCATCGGCCGCAACGACTCCGACGTGGTGGTCGTCGAGGCGCTCAAGGACATCACCCTCTCGCTCAAGGAGGGTGACCGCGTCGGGCTGGTCGGTCACAACGGCGCGGGCAAGTCCACGCTGCTGCGACTGCTCTCGGGCATCTACGAGCCGACCCGGGGCAGCGCCCGGATCCGGGGCCGCGTCGCCCCCGTCTTCGACCTCGGTGTCGGCATGGACCCGGAGATCTCCGGGTACGAGAACATCATCATCCGCGGCCTGTTCCTCGGCCAGACCCGCAAGCAGATGCTCGCGAAGATGGACGAGATCGCGGAGTTCACCGAGCTCGGCGAGTACCTGTCGATGCCGCTGCGCACCTACTCCACGGGCATGCGGGTGCGCGTCGCGATGGGCGTCGTCACCAGCATCGACCCGGAGATCCTGCTGCTCGACGAGGGCATCGGCGCCGTCGACGCGGAGTTCATGAAGAAGGCCCGCATCCGGCTGCAGAAGCTGGTGGAGCGCTCCGGCATCCTGGTCTTCGCCAGCCACTCCAACGAGTTCCTCGCGCAGCTCTGCGACAGCGCGATGTGGATCGACCACGGCCAGGTGCGCATGCACGGCGAGATCGAGGACGTGGTGCGCGCCTACGAGGGCCCGGAGGCGGCCTCGCACGTGGCCCGCACCATCCGCGAGATCGCGGCGGAGAAGGCCGGCGTCGCCCGCGGTGGGGACGAGTGAACGCCGCCGCCGAACCGCGCATCGCCGGGGTGGTCGTCACCCACAAGCGTCGTGAACTGCTCGCCGAGTCCCTGACGGTGCTCGCCGGGCAGACGCGCCCACTGGACCACCTGGTGGTGGTGGACAACGCCGACGAGGCCGACGTCCGCGAGCTTGTCGAGGGTGCCGGGATCCCCTGCACCTACCTCGGCTCCAAGCACAACCTCGGCGGCGCGGGCGGCTTCGCGCTCGGCATGCTGTACGCGCTCTCCCTCGGCGCGGACTGGGTGTGGCTCGCCGACGACGACGGCCGTCCCGACGGCCCCGACGTGCTCGCGACCCTGCTGGACTGCGCCACCCGGCACGGGCTGGCCGAGGTCTCGCCCGTGGTGTGCGACATCGACGAGCCGGACCGCTTGGCCTTCCCGCTGCGCCGGGGCCTCGAATGGCGACGGCTGCGCTCCGAACTGGGCGAGGAGGACCTGCTGCCGGGCATCGCGTCGCTGTTCAACGGCGCGCTGTTCTCCGCCGCCGCCATCGACGCGGTCGGCGTGCCGGACCTGCGACTGTTCGTCCGCGGCGACGAGGTGGAGCTGCACCGTAGGCTGGTCCGCTCGGGGCTGCCGTTCGGCACCTGCCTGCAGACCGCGTACGTGCACCCCAACGGCGCCGACGAGTTCAAGCCGATCCTGGGCGGCCGGATGCACACGCAGTACCCCGACAACGAGACCAAGCGCTTCTTCACGTACCGCAACCGCGGCTACCTGATGGCCCAGCCCGGCATGCGAAAGCTGTTGCCGCAGGAGTACGCCCGGTTCGGCTGGTACTTCCTGGTCTCCCAGCGTGACCCGGCCGGCTTCCGGGAGTGGATGCGACTGCGCAAGCTCGGCCGCCAGGAGCGGTTTACCCGACCGTAATCCCCTGGGCCGCAACAGGTTACGCACTGAACCGCTGGATCTGCCCCGGCGGCGCCCGGATCGGTTCCCGCCGTCCACCTGCCGACACCGCCGCAGGCTGGCAGCATGGGACGCATGCTGCATCGCATGCGCCGCAATGCCCGGCTGAAGCTGCAACGCGCGGTCGCGGAGGTGGTCCACGAGTCCGAGCGGCATCACCGGATCAAACTGGAGGACCAGCACGACCAGGTGCTGGCCGAGCTGACCGCCACCAATGGCGAACTGAGCCGGGTGCTCGGCGAACTCGCCGCCGTACGCGACCAAGTCGCCGCCGTGCGCGACCAGGTCGCCGCCGTACGTGACCAGCTCGCCGGCCACGAGCGGCGCGCCCGCCGCGACCTCGGCTACGCCCAGGACCTGCGGGCCGCCGCCGAGAGCGCCGCGTTCGTCGTCGAGAAGATGCCGCAGGCGCCCCCGTTCGCCGCCCCCCACGAGACCCTGAGGTTCGCGCTGTCGCAGGTGTCCGGGCCGGGGATGGCGCTCGAGTTCGGGGTGGCGGGCGGCACCACGCTGCGGATCGTGGTCGAGGAACTCGGCGCCCGGCCCGGCGTGACGCCGGTCGCCGGGTTCGACGTGTTCAGCGGGCTGCCCGAGACCTGGCGGACCGGGTTCCCGGCCGGCGAGTTCGCCCAGGAGTCCCTGCCCCGCGTGCCGGGGGCGCAACTGGTGCCCGGACTGTTCGCGGACACCCTGCCGGAGTTCCTCGACGCGCACCCGGGTCCGGTGGCCTTCGCGCACCTGGACGCGGACCTGTACTCGTCGACGGCGACCGTCCTCGAGCTGCTCGGGGAGCGGTTCCGGGACGGAACTGTGCTCGTCTTCGACGAGTTCTTCAACTACCCGGGCTGGCGGTCGCACGAGTACCGGGCGTGGACGGAGTTCGTCGCACGCACCGGCGTCGGCTACGAGTACCTCGGCTACACCGCCGACCACGAGCAGGTGGCGGTGCGGCTCACCGGGCGGTGAGCGGCCTTCAGCGCGGCGCGGCCGCGCACCAGCAGTGCGAGCGCACGCTTCTTGTCCCGCTTGCGGACTCGAACACCCTCCTGCGAGCTGTCGGTGACGACCGCATGCGAGAACAGCGACACGTGCCACCAATGTGCGTCGGCAGCGGAGATCGCGACGGGATGCGCGGGCAACGTGCCCCGCCACTGGGACAGCGCACGCTTGGCGAGCACCGCCCATTCCAGGCTCTTACTCGGGAAGGGTCCCGCCGGGGTGATGACCATGTCCGCGGGCCGCAGGTCCGGGACGTCGTTGCCACTGTGCCGGGCCGTCTCGCCGTACTCGGCGCGCTCACGCCGAATCGCACCCGCCGCCTCCATGCCACCGTCCTCGAGGTGACCGGGACCCTTCAGGAAGTCCTCGACTGCCTTGATCAGGGTGAACGCCATGCCGTACTGCATCGAGACGAGGTAGCGGTACAGATCAGTCCGCAGCTGCTTCGCCAGCTTCTTGCCGTCGAGATCGATGTGCATGACCGCGGTGATCATCGCGTTGCGGATGTTGAAGTAGCGATGCCACTCGTCCCAGTCCTTCCATGCGAAGTCCGCATGCCACACCGCGGCGCCCGGCAAAGTCACGGTCGCGAATCCGTTCGCGCGCGAGCGGTAGCCGAACTCGATGTCGTCCCACTGGAAGAAGAGCGGCAGCGGGTAACCGACCTGGGAAACGATCTCCGACGGGATCAGGCACGACCACCAGCCGTTGTAGCCGGCATCGACGCGGGTTTCCTGCCGCTTCTTGAGCACGTTCCGGTCGAGGAACGCATCCTTGACCTGGATCCCTGCCTGCAGCTTCTGCAGGTCGGCCACCTCGGCCCCGACGTGAACCCGGTCGGGGTGGAGCAGGTAGAGCATCTGCGCCCCGATGATCGCGGGCTCGACCGTCAGGTTCGCAAACGTGTTGAGCCGGACCACCGCCTCCGGCTCGCACAGCACGTCGTCGTCCATGAAGATGACGTTGGCCGGCTCGGACCGGTCCACCCCCTGAACCTCGAACAGGCCCCTGGTGAAGCCGCCGGCCCCGCCCAGGTTCGGCTGGGTGATGTAGACCAACTTGTCACCGAGCAGCTCGGAGACGCGGGTGAACTCGGGACGGCTCTGCACCTGGTCCGTGCCCTGGTCCACCACGTACACGGCCTCGACGTCGCGGAGCGCGACCGGATCGTCGGCCATTGCGGCCAACGTTGCCGCGCAGTCGTCGGCCCGGTTGAAGGTGCAGATCACCACGGCCGCGGGCCGGAGGGGGCCCTCGAACGGAACACTCCACTCGGCGTTCTCAACGGTCAGCTCGTCGCTCTGGGTGCTGATGCGCGCGAAGAGTGCGCCCCCGTCGAGGAATCGGTCGACCTTGGCAGTCAACGAGATGCGCCGCGACGCGCTGTTCGTGTCCACCGCCTCCGTGGCAACCGTCCGCTTGCGGCCGTTGAAGTCCGTGGCGATCAGTTCGACCGTGCCCGCCCCCGCCACGTCGGCGACGAACCGGACCTCCGTAGCGGTGGTCCAGCGCTGCCAGTAGCTGGCCGGGAAGCGGCCGAAGTAGGTGTTGGTGTCGACACTGCTCTTGCGTCCGAGGTGTGCGCGGGTGCGCTCGCGCACAACGGACCCCGTGACATCGGCGTACATGTCGTCGCTGACCAGGCTCGACGGCCCCACGAACAGGGCGCGCTGCACGGTGAGCAGACCCGGGTCGCGTGTGGGCGCCGGGGTCGGTCGATCAGTAGTCGTGGTCGTAGACGTCGACGTGCTCGTCACAACTGCTTCAGCCTCATCCATACCGTCGAACTACCTCTCAGAACCTTCTGGTGCGCAGGGCACAATCGGGGCCAAGGCTACCAACCACCGATGCCGGTGACCGATTCGCGAGTCTTCACCCCATCGCTCGGTCGACTAGCCTCACCTTGGCCAGGGGGCATGTGGCCCCACCCCACGTTGTCTTGGAGCACATGTGAACACCGTCCCCGCCGCGCCGGATTCGACGCGGAGGCGACGGTGGCTGTGGGGCTCGATCACCGTTCTGATGGTGGCGGCGGGTTACGTCACGGTGCTGTCAGTCAACGACCGCTTCTTCTACATGGACGATACCGAGTCCGGCGCGATCCCGAACTGGATCTATCTCGGCCGCATCCTCCGCACCGGCACGATGCCTTCGCTGACGCCCGAGCAGTGGATGGCCGGCAACTATCCGGTGGAGGGGCAGGGCGGGCTGTGGAATCCCGTCCAGATCGCGATCAACATGATGGCGCCCTCGGTGGACAACATGGTGCTGTTCGCGACAGCCACCAAGTTCGCCTTCGCGGCGATCATGGCCCTCGGCGTCTACCGGGTCTGCCTCGAATACGGGGCGCGACCAGCGTGGGCGGCGGTGGCGGGCGTCGCTGTTCCCTTCACCGGATTCTCGCTGTTCTACGATCAGGCGTCCTGGGTGACGGCCCTGACGAGTACCGCCTGGGTGTTGCAGGCGTGGGCCAGCGCCGTCCGATACTCGCGCGGGCGCTCCGGTCCGCTCCCGACGTTCGTGTTCCTCTACCTCGCGCTCAGCGTCGGCTACCTCCACCCCGCGCTGTGCGCGGGCATCCTGGTCGCCTGCCTCGCCATCGGCGAATACCTGTACCAGGGCAAGTGGCAGCCGTCGCTGCGACTCCTCGTCGTGGGTGCCTGCGCGGGCGCGGCGGGGGCGATCACCTTTCTGCCCGGCGCCCTCTCGGGCGATGTCACCTGGCGCACCGATGAGGGCAACGTCTACAACGACAACTTCCTCACCGCGCCGTGGTCGGAGACATTCACTGCGAGCATGCCGTCGGCGCTGCCGGCGATTCAGGCGTGGCAGGGCGAGGTGCAACCGTGGCCGGTCACCTACATCGCGTGGTTCCTGATTCCGGCGCTGGCGTTCGTCGACTGGCAGGCCGTCGGCAAAACGCTCCGCAGTTTGTCGGGGACGCTGATCTTCCTGGGCGTCATGCTGATCGCGGCCGCCGGGCCGAGCAGCTTGGGACCCCTGCGCTGGCCGGGCCGGGTGCTGCCGTTCGTCGCGTTCGCCGCACTGATCGTGGTCTGTGTGCTGCTCAGCAGGCACGGCACGCTGCGTTCGTTGAGGACACGGTGCGTCGTGGGCGCCGTACTGGTCGCCGTCATGGTGCTTCGCGCAGGGTCGTCCTCTCCGCTGCAGTTCGGTACGCACCTGCTGTGGGGTCTGGTGATCCTGGCGGCCGGGGCCGCCGTCCTGTTTGTGGCGTCCCGCTTCGGGATCGCCGCGGTGGCCGGGCTGCTGATGGCGTCCACCCTGCCTGTGGTGCACTTCCAGGTCAGTGAGTACCCGTACGAGTCGCAGTGGCTGTTGCCGGCCAAGCAGTCCGAGGCCAAGGCCGCCTTCCCCGACTGGGCGGGCAACAACCTCCAGTTGGGCACCCGCGACCTGGAGCCCCGCGAGAACCTGACGCTGGACGCCACCTGGAGCACCCTGACCTGGGGAAATTACGCCAAGTTGCTCGACCTCAGCTATGTCAACGCCTACACCTCCATCGGGTTCGAGGAGTTCGGGGACCGGTTGTGCATGGAGTACGACGGCTCGACCTGCTACGACAGTGTGTTTGACGCCTTCGCCACCGAGCCGACGACCGGCCGGACCTATGTCGACCTCATGTTGATCGACCGCGTGGTCCTGCAGAGGGCCCAGTACCCGGATGCGGACGCCAACCCGGCGCCGCCCGGCTGGAGGTGGACGCAGTACCCCGAGAACCCACATGTGGCGGACTTCGCATACGTGCTCGAGCGCATCGACGGGCCCATCTCCCACCGGAACGGACGGGTCGCGCACGCGGAGGGCGTGACCGCGCGGAGCGTCGCCGAGGCCGATGCGACCAGCTCGGTGAGCATCAGTTCGCCCGACGGCGGCCGGGTGGTCTTCGCGCGGTTGGACTGGCCCGGGTACTCGGCCACGCTGAACGGTGAACCAATCGGTACGTACGCCGTGGACGGTATCTTCGTCGCGGTCGACGTCCCCGCCGGTACCGTCGACGGGACGCTGAACCTGACCTGGACACCGCCCGGAAGATCGATCGGTCTCGCCGGCATCGGCCTCGGTCTTCTCGGCCTCGCCGTCCTCGAGGTGCACTTCCTGCGTTCGCGCCGCGCGGGCCGGGCCGCTCGGGATCCCGCCGCCGTCGCGGCGTGACGCGGACGGCCGCGAGACCATCCGCCGAAATGAGCGCGGAAACACGCAGCGCGCGCAGGATCGTGTGCAGTCGCTCAGTGCCGCCCGCGTAAACTCGCAGCCCGTGACCTCCGATGACGCCCGACCCACGGTGGCGCCGCACCGAATGTCCGTCGTGGTGCCGGTGTACCAGGGCGCCCAGACACTGCGCGACCTGATCGACGAGATCCTGCCGTGGACGACGACCCGATTCACCCCGGCAGGCCGGCCGATGGTCGTCGAGGAGGTCCTGCTCGTCTTCGATCACGGCCCTGACGACTCGGCGGCGGTCATCCGGCAGCTCGCGGCCGAGCACGACTTTGTCAGGCCGATCTGGCTGAGCCGGAACTTCGGCCAGCATCCCGCGACCCTGGCCGGCATGGCGTCGAGCGGGGGCGAGTGGATCGTCACCATGGACGAGGACGGGCAGCACGACCCGGCCGCAATCGGCGGCCTCCTCGACACCGCACTCGACGAGCAGGCCACCGTCGTCTACGCACGCCCGACGAACGCCGCGCCGCACGGGCTGCTGCGCAACGCCGCATCCCGCGGGTCGAAGTGGCTCATCGCGCACGCTCTCTCCGGTGACAACACCCGCAGCTTCCAGAGCTTCCGGCTGGTCCTCGGCGAGGTCGGCCGTTCAGTGGCGGCGTATGCGGGGTCGGAGGCCTACCTCGACGTCGCGCTCGGCTGGATCGCGGGAGACGTGACGACCAGTCCGGTGGCACTGCGCGCCGAGCAGGGCAGACGCTCCGGATACCACCTGCGCAGCCTGCTCTCGCACTTCTGGCGAATGGTGCTCTCCAGCGGGACCAAGGGCCTGCGATTGGTCAGCTTGATCGGCGTGCTGTTCGCCGCGCTCGGCCTGGCGCTGGTGCTGTACGTGCTGGTCTCGTACATGTTCTTCGACGTCGCCAGCGAGGTCCGGGGCTGGGCCTCGACGATGGTGGTCCTGCTGTTCGGAATGGGTGCCATCCTGTTCTCCCTCGGAGTCATCGCCGAGTACGTCGGTGTCAACGTCAAGACCGCGATGGGCAAGCCGCCGTACCTGATCGTCGGCGATCCGGCGGCGGGTCCGCTCGGCCGCGCCGAGCCGGCACCCGACGATCATCGATCCAAACCTGCGGGCGACTGAGATGGCCACCCCGACCTGGGTCGTGGGCGGCGGCGGCTTGCTGGGCCGCGCCGTCATCCGCGAGCTCGAACGTCGGGGCGAACGGGTCGAGACGAGCCGGGTCCCGTGGCACGACGGCGACCTCGCCAGGCGGGCGCTCTTCGCGGACGCGCAGCGGGTGATCGACTCGGCCGACGGCGGGCCGTGGCGGCTCGTCTGGTGCGCCGGTGTCGGCGTGAACGGCACGACCGCCGACGAGTTCGCCGCGGAGAATGCGGTCGTGTCCGACGTGCTGGACGAGATCGCCAGGATCACCCGCGGCCGCGCGGCACCCGGCGTGGTGCTGCACGCGTCCTCCGCGGGCGGGGTCTACGCCGGCTCGTCCGGGGCGCCGCACACCGAGGACACCGACCCGGTGCCGCTCGGCGACTACGGCCGCGCGAAGCTGGTGGCTGAGCGGCTGATGCACCGCTTCGGGGCCGACGCCGGGGCGTCCGTCGTGGTGGGGCGGTTCGCGAACCTGTACGGCCCCGGCCAGAACCTGACCAAACCCCAGGGACTCATCTCGCACCTGTGCCGCGGCTACCTGGTGTCGGCACCGATCTCGATCTACGTGCCGATGGACACGATGCGCGACTACCTGTTCGTCACCGACGCGGCCGAGATGGTCGTCGACGCCCTCGACCTCGCGCAGTCCCGGCCGGGCGAGCGGGTCACCAAGATCTTCGCGTCGGGCCAGAGCACCACCATCGGCGCCCTGCTCGGCGCCTGCCGCACCGTGTTCCGCCGCAAGCCGACCGTCGTGCTCGCGTCGTCGCCGCTCGCCAACGTCCAGTCCGGGGACCTGCGGTTGCGCTCGACGGTCTGGCCGGAACTCGACCGCCGGTCGTACCGCACGCTGCCGGCCGGCATCGCGGCCACCCTGGAGGCGACCCGGCGTTCGCTCGGCCGGTAGTCCGCTCGGTCCGTCGCGCTCAGCTACCCGGGTCGGCGGATCCCAGCACCGACTCGCCCGCCGCGGCGTAGGCCTGCTCCGTTGCGCCCTTCTGCGGACGCCACCACTGCTCGTTGTCGCGGTACCAGTCGACGGTCGCGGCCAGGCCGGAGCGGAAGTCCCGGTACCGCGGCTCCCAGCCGAGTTCGGTGCGCAGACGGGTGGCGTCGATGGCGTACCGCATGTCGTGGCCCGGCCGGTCGGTGACCGCGTCGAAGTCGTCCGGGTCCTTGCCCAGCAGCTCCAGGATGGTCCGCACGACGGTCCGGTTGTCGACCTCGCCGTCCGCGCCGATCAGGTAGGTCTCCCCCGGCGTGCCGCGCTCGATGATCGTCCACACGGCACGGTTGTGGTCTTCGACGTGAATCCAGTCACGGACGTTGAGGCCCTGACCGTAGAGCTTGGGCCGGACACCGTCGAGGACGTTGGTGATCTGCCGCGGGATGAACTTCTCCACGTGCTGGTACGGCCCGTAGTTGTTCGAGCAGTTCGAGATGGTCGCGGTGATCCCGAACGAGCGGGCCCATGCGCGCACCAACAGGTCGCTCGATGCCTTCGTCGAGGAGTACGGGCTCGACGGGTTGTACGGGGTGGACTCGGTGAACCGGGCCGGGTCGTCGAGTTCCAGGTCGCCGTACACCTCGTCGGTGGAGATGTGGTGGTAGCGCACGCCGTGCTTGCGGATCGCCTCGAGCAGCGTGAAGGTACCGATCACGTTGGTCCGAACGAACGGCGACGGGTCGTTGAGGGAGTTGTCGTTGTGCGACTCCGCCGCGAAGTGCACGACGAGGTCCGTGCCGGCGATCAGACCGTCGACCAGGTCGGCGTCGGCGATGTCGCCCTGGACGAAGTCGATCCTGTCCCGGACCGGGGCCAGCGATTCGACGTTGCCCGCGTAGGTCAGCGCGTCGAGGACGGTCACCTCCACATGGGGGCGCTCGTCGACGGTCTGCTGGACGAAGTTGGCGCCGATGAATCCAGCACCGCCGGTCACGAGTAGCTTCACGGTCCGCACGATACCGGTGGCCGGAGTTTGCCCGGGAACCGAACACTGGAACACTGCCCGCTATGCGCGGAATCATTCTGGCCGGTGGAACCGGGTCCCGGCTGCATCCGATCACGCTCGGGGTCAGCAAGCAGTTGGTGCCGGTGTTCGACAAGCCGATGATCTACTACCCGCTGTCGACGCTGATGCTGGCCGGCATCCGGGACATCCTGGTGATCACCACCCCCGAGGACGCCGAGCAGTTCCAGCGACTGCTCGGGGACGGGTCGCGCTTCGGCGTCAGCCTCACCTACCAGGTGCAGGCCGAGCCCAACGGGCTCGCGCAGGCCTTCGTGCTGGGCGCCGAGCACATCGGTTCGGACTCCGCCGCGCTGGTGCTCGGCGACAACATCTTCTACGGCCCGGGTCTGGGTACCCGGTTGACCCGGTTCGAGGAGATCGAGGGCGGCGCGGTGTTCGCGTACTGGGTCGCCGACCCGACCGCGTACGGCGTGATCGAGTTCGACCGCGGGGGTCGCGCGATCTCGCTGGAGGAGAAGCCCCAGCAGCCGCGCTCCAACTACGCGGTTCCGGGGCTGTACTTCTACGACAACGACGTGGTGTCGATCGCTCGCGACCTGTCGCCCTCGGCGCGCGGCGAGTACGAGATCACCGACGTCAACCGCGCTTACCTCGAGGCCGGTCGGCTGCAGGTCGAGGTGTTGCCCCGCGGTACCGCCTGGCTCGACACCGGCACCTTCGACTCGTTGCTCGACGCCTCGAACTACGTCCGCACCATCGAGGAGCGGCAGGGGCTGAAGATCGGAGCGCCCGAGGAGGTGGCCTGGCGGCGGGGCTTCATCACCGACGACGAGCTGCGGGTGCGGGCCGAGGCGCTGGTCAAGTCCGGATACGGCAACTATCTGCTCGGTCTGCTCGACCGCGGCAAGGATTGGTGAGTAATGCAGTTTCGCGAACTGAAAGTGCCGGGCGCATGGGAGTTCACCCCGCAGCAGTTCGGTGACGACCGCGGCGTGTTCCTGGAGTGGTTCCGGGACCCGACGTTCACCGAGGCCACCGGCCGCACCCTCGACCTGCAGCAGGCCAACTGCTCCGTCTCCGCGGCCGGCGTGCTGCGCGGCGTCCACTTCGCAGACGTGCCGCCCGGCCAGGCCAAGTACGTGACCTGCGTGCGCGGCGCGGTCCTCGACGTCGCGGTGGACCTGCGGGCCGGGTCGCCGACGTTCGGCGTGTGGGACGCCGTCCTGCTCGACGACGTCGACCGCCGCGCGGTGTTCCTCAGCGAGGGGCTCGGACACGCCTTCCTCTCGCTCGAGGACGACTCGACCGTCGTCTACCTGTGCTCGACCGGGTACGCGCCGGGTCGCGAGCACGGCATCGACCCGCTCGATCCCGAGGTCGGCATCGACTGGCCCACCGTGGGCCGGGACGGGACCGAGTTCGAGTTCCGGCTCTCCGACAAGGACGCGGCGGCACCCTCGCTCGCCGCCGCACTCGAGGCCGGGCTGCTGCCACGGTTCGGAGCCGGTGCCCAACCCCTCGGGTAGGGTTCACCGGAGCAAACGGGCAGCACCACAGCGATGAAGGACCACCAGTTGACCGACCGCGGTCCCCACGACCCGAGTTCGGGCAACACCGAAGCGACCCCGCCCGCGGGCATGTCGGGCGGTGCGGGACCGCTGATGCGGCTGGTGAACAACCAGGGGCTGGCCTTCCTGCTGGTCGGCGGGTTCAACACGGCCCTCGGCACGGCCTGGTTCATCGTCTGGCAGCTCGCCCTCGGCGACCAGCTCGGCTACCACTTCGCAATCGTCGCGGGATACCTGTGCAACGTGCTGTGCGCGTTCGCGATGTACCGCTACCTGGTGTTCCGCGTCCGCGGGCACCTGCTGCGGGACCTGTGGCGGTTCGTCGTGGTCAACTTCGGCGCCTTCGCGATCAACATGGCCCTGATGACGCTGGCGGTGTCGGTGTTCGGATTCCCCCCGATCCCGGCGCAGATCGCGATCACCGCGGTGACCGCGACCGCGAGCTTCTTCGGGTATCGAGATTTCTCCTTCAGTAGAAAGAAAAGGTCAGGTTCCGCATGACGCCTCGGGTCTCCGTCGTTGTTCCGGCGTACAACAACGCCGACTACATCGCCGAAACCATCGACTCGATCCTCGGACAGACCTTCGAGGACTTCGAGCTGATCATCGCCGACCACGCGTCGAGCGACGGCACCCTCGCCGCCCTCGCCCCGTATGCCGACGACCCCCGCGTCACAATCCTGCACACCCCCGCGGGCGGCGGCGCCAAGGCAAACTGGGACCGCGTGAGCCAGGCCGCGAACGGCGACCTGCTCAAGCTGGTGTGCGGCGACGACACGATCTTCCCGACCTGCCTGGCCGAACAGGTGGCGGCGTTCGACGAGCATCCCGACGCGGTCCTGGTCGCCTCGCAGCGCACTCTGGTCGACGCGGCGGGCAAGACGGTGCTCGCCGCCCGCGGCCTGGCCGGTCTGTCCGGACCGGTGAGCGGACGGGTCGCCGCCCGGCGGGCCGTGACCGCCGGGGCGAACATCTTCGGCGAGCCGGGCTCCGTGCTGATGCGGCGCGCCGTGCTCGAGAAGATCGACTGGTGGGACGACGCCAACCCGTACCTGATCGACGAGGCCACCTACATCGGCGTCGCACTGCACGGCGACGTCGTCGCGATACCCCGCCCGCTGGCATCGTTCCGCATCAACGCCGGCCAGTGGAGCGTGCGGCTCGCACGCCAGCAGGCGTCCCAGGCGGCGGCATTCCACGAGTCGTTGCGCGCGGCCGAACCGGGACTGCTGTCCGCGACGGATGTGCGGGTCGGCAACGCCAAGGCACTGGGCACCTCGTTCATGCGGCGCGCCGTGTACATGGTGCTGCGCCACCGCATGAGCTGAGCCCGTCAGCTCATCGTGCCGATACCGGTGGATCCGACGCCGACCGAGCCGATGCCGGTGGTCATCGAGCCGTCGGTGGCCGACCCGGTGTTCGCGAACCCGGTGTTCAGCGACCCCGTGTTGACCGAGCCCACGTTGCCGGAACCGGTATTGGCCGACCCGACGTTGCCGGAACCGGTGTTCGCCGACCCGACGTTGCCGGAACCGGTGTTCGACGACCCGACGTTGGCCGAGCCGGTGTTCGCCCACCCGACGTTCTGCGAGCCGGTGTTGTTGGAGCCGGCGTTGTAGGAGCCGGTGTTGTCCGGGCCGACGTTGTTGGACCCGAAACTGCTACCGCCCCCGGAGGATCCGGCACTGCCCGAGCCCAGGCTGCCGGCCACGTCGCGACAGGGCAGCAGAACCTCGGCGACGTCCTGCGCCACGGACCGGACCAGCACCGCGACATCGGCCAGTCCGGCCTCCGCGCAGGAGGGCCCGGCCGCGACTGCGGCGGCGTGCGCGCTCACCAGGTCGCTCACCGGGTCGGCATTCGCCAGTCCGGCGCCCGCGTAACCCGTCGACAGTGCGGCGAAGGTGGCGGCGCCCGCGAAAATTCTGACCGTCGTGGCCCGGCGAACAGCGTTCATGGAGTGCTCCTTCTCAACAAGTAAGGTGCGAGCGAACTCTCAGTGAATGGGTGTTGCGGACGTTACGGTACCGGTGTCCGGGCGAGGCCGCCCGCAAATCACCGATAGTCGGCGTGCCCCGTTCCGTGTCCGCAATCGGACCTGAGGTGACGGAACCCATGCCCGGTTCCCGTGACCCGGCGGTCCCGACCTGGCGTTGGCGGGCCCCGGCAATCACCCGTCCCGCGGCCCCGAAAAGTCGTAAGTTCAGATTCACCACTGCGCGTGATCTATCGGGCGGCCCCGCCGCAGGATGCCGGGTGTGTATGGCGGATGTGGAGACGGACAGGACGGCGCGACGTCGGCCGCGACACCGACGTGGACTCCGACTGCTGCTGGCCGCCCTCGCCGCGGTCGCGCTCGCCCTCGTCGGCACCCGGCTGGACACCGAGCCCCCGCGCCCCACCGTGGTCGCGACCCCCGAGATCTCGACGCCGGCGCCCGCCCCGCTGAGCCCGGAGGAACTCGCGGCCCGGGTGGTGCCGACCATCGTCACCGTCACCTCCAGCACCGGACTGAAGAGCACCGCGGGCACCGGCATCGTGCTGTCCGAGGACGGCCTGGTGCTCACCAACCACCACGTCGTGTGACCGCCCGCAGCTCCGGCGACGGGTCCCGTAACCGGCTGACCGGGATGATCGAGGTCGACGCCGACGTGCGTCCCGGCGACTCCGGCGGACCGCTGGTCGACGCCGCCGGGCGGGTGGTCGGGGTCAGCACCGCGGGCAATCCGGACAGCCGTCCCGACGCGCCCGCCGCCGACCACACGGGCATCACCTCGTACGCCATTCCCATCGACGACGCGATGGGCGTCGCCGGACAGGTCCGGGAGGGCCGGACCGGCGGGACCGTACACGTCGGGCCGACCCCGTTCCTGGGCGTCGCGGTGACCAACTCCCCCACCCTGCAGGACGGCGCGCGGGTGGTGGCCGTCGGGTTCGGCTCCCCCGCCGACCAGGCCGGGATCAAGTCCGACGACCTGATCACCTCGTGGTCCGGCACCCCGATCCGGTCCGCGTCGGACCTCACCTACGAGATGACCGCCCGGCATCCCGGCGACCGCGTCGAGATCGGCTGGGTGGACGCCACCGGCGCGGCCCGGACCGCGTCGCTGGTGCTCGGAGCCGGTCCGCCCTGAGCGGCGTCAGTGGATCTTGAAGATCACCGCGCGCTGGACCACGAAGTTGATCACCGTCGCGGTGCCCTGGGCGATGACGAAGGCGAGGGCGCTGTAGAGCAGGGTGTCCGGCCAGATCTGCCCGAACACCGTGTACAGACCGACCTGGACCGCGAACGTCACCGCGTACAACGCCACCACGGCCGCGAAGCGCGCGCGGCTCGGCGGGGCGTTGAACGTCCACCGGCGATTGATCAGGTAGGCCGTCGTCGTCCCGAGGACGAAGCCCACCGACTTCGCAGCCGCACGCGGCACCCCCAGGCCGTTCTGCAGCAGGATCGTGATCGTGAAGTCGACGACCGCGGACAGCGCACCGGTGAGCACAAACCGGACCAGCTGGGTCTTGAGGTCGACCTCGGTGCCGCCGGGCTCGTCCACCAGCGGCAACTCGACGGGGAGCGGCAGGTGCGGCTCTGGGGCATGCGGGGTACCGGACACCGGTCGAGGGTAAGCGACCCGCGCGCACCGAGTAGCGGTGGCCACATGTGCGCATCGACACGGGCTGCCGTCGCTACCGCCAGGTAGCCTCTACACCGATGTCCACGACAGCTGAAGAGACGCCGGCCGACGTAGTACAGCCGCAGCCTCTCCCCACCCAGACCCGCACCCTCACCGGTTGGGGACGCACCGCGCCGACGACGGCCGAGGTGCTCTCCACCCCCGACGTCGAGGTGATCGCGTCCGCGGTCGCCCAGGTCGCCGAGCGCAACGACGGCAAGCCCAGCCACCTGCGCCGCGGCGTCATCGCCCGGGGCCTCGGCCGCTCCTACGGCGACCCGGCCCAGAACGCGGGCGGCCTGGTCATCGACATGAATGCCCTCAACCGCATTCACCGCATCGACCGCGACACCGCGCTGGTGGACGTCGACGCCGGCGTGAGCCTCGACCAGCTGATGCGGGCGGCGCTGCCGTTCGGCCTCTGGGTCCCGGTGCTGCCGGGCACCCGCCAGGTCACCATCGGCGGCGCCATCGGCTCCGACATCCACGGCAAGAACCACCACAGTGAGGGCAGCTTCGGCAACCACGTGGTGTCGCTGGACCTGCTGACCGCAGACGGGCAGGTTCGCAAGCTGACGCCGAAGGGCGGTCGCAACGACCCCAAGGGCGCGCTGTTCTGGGCGACGATCGGCGGCAACGGCCTGACCGGCATCATCCTGCGCGCGACGATCAGCATGACGCCCACCGAGACGGCGTACTTCATCAACGACGGCATCCGGACCGAGAGTCTCGAAGAGACGGTCGCCGCGCACCAGGACGGCACCGAGGACAACTACACGTACTCGAGCGCCTGGTTCGACGTGGTCAGTGCGCCGCCGAAGCTGGGTCGCGCAACGATCACCCGCGGCTCGCTCGCGAAGTTCGACGAGCTGCCGAAGAAGCTGCAGAAGAACCCGTTGAAGTTCGACGCCCCGCAGCTGATGACCGTCCCCGACGTGTTCCCGAACGGCCTGATGAACAAGCTGTCGGCCAGCGCCATCGGCGAGCTGTACTACCGGATGGGCGGTAACTACACCGGCAAGGTCCAGAACCTGACGCAGTTCTACCACCCGCTCGACCTCCTCGGTGAGTGGAACCGCGCGTACGGCTCGAAGGGCTTCCTCCAGTACCAGTTCCTGGTGCCCACCGAGGCCCTCGAAGAGTTCAAGAGCATCATTCGGCACATCCAGGCGTCGGGCCACCACTCGGCACTCAACGTGTTCAAGCTGTTCGGACCGGGCAACAATGCACCGCTCAGCTTCCCGATGGCGGGCTGGAATGTCGCCATGGACTTCCCGATCAAGGCAGGCCTGAACGAGCTGGTCACCGAACTCGACAAGCGCGTGCTCGAGTTCGGCGGCCGGCTGTACACCGCCAAGGACTCGCGCGCGACCGCCGAGACCTTCCACGCCATGTACCCGCGGATCGACGAGTGGATCGCGACCCGCCGGAAGTACGACCCCACAGGCGTTTTCGCCTCCGATATGTCCAGAAGGTTGGAACTGTGATCAACGCCGTGGGTAACCCCCAGACGCTCCTGCTCCTCGGCGGCACCTCCGAGATCGGCCTGGCCATCTGCGAGGAGTACCTGAAGAAGGCTCCGATGCGGGTGATCCTGGCCGCGCTGCCCGGCGACCCGGGCCGTGACGGCGCGGTCGCGCAGCTGAAGGCCAAGGGCGCCACCGAGGTCGACGTCGTCGACTTCGACGCGCTGGACACCGAGTCGCACCCGAAGGTGATCGACGAGGCCTGGGCGAAGAGCGACGTCGACGTCGCGATCGTCGCGTTCGGCCTGGACGGGGACGCCGAGGAACTGTGGCAGAACCAGCGCAAGGCCGTGCTGGTGGCCAACGTCAACTACACCGCCGCGGTATCCGTTGGTGTGCTGGTCGGCGAGAAGATGAAGGCGCAGGGCTTCGGCCGCATCATCGCGATGTCCTCGGTCGCCGGTGAGCGCGTCAAGCGCGCCAACTTCGTCTACGGCTCCACCAAGGCCGGCCTCGACGGCTTCTACCTCGGCCTGGGCGAGGCCCTGGCCAAGTTCGGCCCGCGGGTGACGGTGGTCCGGCCCGGCATGGTGCGCACCCAGTTCAGCGCGCACGTCAAGGAAGCGCCGCTGACGGTGAACAAGGACATCGTCGCCACGCTCGCCGTCGCCGCGTCCGACAAGGGCAAGGAAATCGTCTGGACCCCGGGTCCCTGGCGCTTCGTGATGATGGCGCTGCGCCACGTGCCGCGGGCGATCTTCCGCAAGCTGCCGATCTAGGCGGCTCCGCAGCCTGTGTGCCTTTCTGGTTGCTCCAACTACCAGAAAAGCGCACAGGCGCGCAGCGCCTAAACTCTCGAATCGTGACGACCACCGCCGCCAGCCCCGTCTCCCCCAGCCACGTCCAGCCCGCTCGCCGGGCCGCGTCCGCCGCCGGGGAGATGGTGCTGGCGGCGCTCGTTTCGGTGGTGGTCGCCGCCGTCGGACTGGTCGCCTTCTCGGTGGTCCAGTGGCCGGCGTTCAACTCCTCCAACGTCACCCGCGCGCTGACCACGGTCGGGCAGGTGCTCACGCTGTCGGTGCTGGCGCTGTCCGTGTGGCTGCTGCGCCGACGCCGCGCGACCACCCTGGCGAAGGTGCTGTCCTGGGCCGGGGTGTCCGGGTTCGTCACCGTCACCCTCGGCATGCCGCTGGCCGCCACCAAGCTGTACCTGCACGGCGTCTCGGTCGACCAGGAGTTCCGCACCGAGTTCCTCACCCGGATGACAGACACCGCGGCTCTGAAGGACATGACCTACGCGGACCTGCCGTCGTTCTACCCGGCCGGCTGGTTCTGGTTCGGCGGGCGGGTCGCGAACCTGCTCGGCATGGACGGCTGGGAGGCGTTCAAGCCGTACGCGATCGCGTCGCTCGCGGTGGCGTCGGTGATCGCACTCGTGTTGTGGTCCAGGCTGATCCGCGCCGACCTCGCCGTGCTGGCGACGGTCGCGACGACCGCGCTGACGGTCGGGTACGCCTCGCCCGAGGCGTACAGCGCGATCCTGGTGGTGCTGCTGCCGCCGGTGCTGCTGCTGGCGTGGGGCGGGCTCTACCGGCCCGGGGAGACCGGGTCCGGCGGGTGGGGCGCCGTCGTGGGCACCGGACTGTTCCTCGGCCTCGCCGCCACCTTCTACACGCTCTACCTGGGCTACGCGGCCTTCGCTGTGACGGTGATGGCCCTGGTCGCGGCGGGCCTCGCCGTCCGCGCACAGGGATCCTGGCGGGCGGCCCTCGACCCGCTGGTGCGCCTGGCCGCGGCCGGAGTGATCTCCGGCCTGATCGCGCTGATCGTGTGGCTGCCGTTCCTCAGCGCGCTGCGCACCGGCACGCTGTCGGGCACCGGCTCCGCCACCCACTACCTGCCCGAGGCCGGCGCGGACCTGCCGCTGCCGATGTTCGACGGCGACCTGACCGGGGCGCTGTGCCTGCTCGGCACGGTGTGGCTGGCCGGTCGCGCCGCCTCGTCGCGGCGCGCACAGGCGCTGGGCCTCGGCGTGGTCGCGGCGTACCTGTGGGCCCTGATGTCGATGGCGGCGACGGCGGTCGGCACCACCCTGCTGTCCTTCCGGCTCGAGCCGGTGCTCATCGTGTTGCTCGGCGCCGCAGGTGTTTTCGGCTTCGTCGACTTCGCCCGCTGGCTGATCCTCGCGACCAGCGAGAACCCCCGGGTCAAGGCCGCGGTGGTGGCGGTGGGCGCGCTCGGCGCGGTCGCGTTCGCCCAGTCCATCCCGCACCTGCTGGCCCCGGAGATCACCATCGCCTACACCGACACGGACGGCGACGGGGTGCGCGCGGACCAGCGTCCGCCGGGCGCCGCTGCCTACTACGCGGCGGTGGACGAGGCGATCCAGGCGCAGCGCCCCGGCCCGCGGTCCGACACCGTGGTGCTCACCGCCGACACCAGCTTCCTGAGCTTCTACCCGTACTTCGGGTTCCAGGGACTCACGTCGCACTACGCAAACCCGTTGGCGCAGTTCGACAAGCGAGCCGCCTACATCGAGTCCTGGACGGAACTGCAGACCCCGGACGAGCTGATCGAGGCGATGGACGCGACCGGCCTGCGGGGCCCCGACACGTTCGTCTTCCGCCAGTCCGACGACGGGTACACCCTGCGCCTCGCGGAGGACGTGTACCCGAACGACCCGAACGTGCGCCGCTACACCGTGACGTTCCCGGAGAAGCTGTTCGAGGACCCGCGGTTCTCGGTCACCGAGGCCGGGCCTTTCGTGGTGGTCACCCGCGTCGGTTAGGGTCCACTTGTTGTCACGGTGTTCGGGAAGTCCGGTGTGAAACCGGCGCGGTACTCGCCACTGTGAGCAGGTACGTCGACCGCTTGGGGCTCGAGCTCCGACCACTGGGTGCGCAGGCATCTGGGAAGGTGCGGTCGCCGGTCATCCCTGCGAAGCCAGGAGACCGGCCGTGACGCAGCCCTGATGTTTTCCACGAGTCATGGAAGGCGGGTCGCTTTGCGCACCCTCGTTTCGTCGCGAGCTCGCTCGCGTATCTCCCCCCGGGTCATCTCCTCCGCGGCACTGTCGATCGCTGCCGCCCTCACCCTGTCCGCGTGTGGCGGGTCGTCGGACTCCGACGGCGACACCGCTGCGATCTCCCTGCAGAGCTGCGGTCGCACCGTCACCCTCGACGGACCCGCCGAGCGCGGCGTCACCCTCAACCAGGGCGCCACCGAGACGGCGCTGTCGATCGGCGCCCAGGACCGGATGGCCGGCACGGCCTACCTCGACGACACCATCGCACCGCAGTGGGCCTCCGCCTACGCGCAGGTCCCGGCGCTCGACGAGAAGGACTACCCGAGCCGCGAGGCCCTGCTCGAGGTCAAGCCCGACCTGGTGCTCGCGTCGTACTCGAGCGCGTTCGACGACAAGGCCGTCGGCTCGCACGAGTCGTTCGACGCCCTCGGTGTCGCCACCTACGTCTCCCCGTTCGGCTGCAAGGACAAGTCGACCCGTCCCGCCGTGTCCTGGGATTCGATCGGCACCGAGATCACCGACTACGGGACCCTGTTCGGCCACGAGTCCGAGGCCGACGCCGTCGTCGCGCAGATGCGCGAGACCCTCGGAGGCATCGAGGCCGCGGCGCCCGCGAAGGGCAAGAGCATCTTCTGGTACGACAGCAACACCGACACCCCGTACGTCGGCGGCAACGCCGGCGGACCGCAGCTGATCATCGATGCGGTCGGCGGCACCAACATCTTCGCGAATGCCGACGGCGCGTGGCTCGACGGCAGCTGGGAGACGGTGCTGGCCGCGAACCCCGACGTCATCGTCCTCGCGGACGCGTCGTGGGACACGGCCGAGGAGAAGAAGAACTACATGCGGGGCGACCCGGCCCTGAAGGATCTGAAGGCCGTGCGCGACGACGCGTTCGTCGTGGTCCCGTTCTCGGCGAGCACGCCGGGACCGCGCACCATCGAGGGCGCGAGCCAGGTCGCCGAGCAGCTGGGCGGCAACGGGGCATGAGTCCGACGACCCGGGTGCCGGCCCGGGTAGCCGCGGCGACCAGCACCGGCTGGTCGGTGATCCTGGTCGCGCTGCTCGTGGTGAGCTGCGCGGCCGGGGTCGCGATCGGCGCGGCCGACCTGTCGATCGGCACAGTCGTCGAGTCGATCGCCGGACGCCTCGGCATCGGCCCGGGCACTGATCTGCTCACCACCCATATCGTCGTGGACCTGCGGATGCCGCGGGTGCTGGCAGCCGCGGCGATCGGCGCGGGGCTCGCCCTGTGCGGCGCGGTGCTGCAGTCACTGACCGGCAACCAGCTGGCCGACCCCTACCTGCTCGGCATGTCCGGGGGCGCGTCGTTGGGCGCGGTCCTGGCGCTGACGACCGGCGCGAGTGCGGTGGGCGCCTTGGGATTCGGTGCCGTCTCGTCCGCAGCATTCCTCGGTGCCCTCGGGAGCCTGCTGCTGGTGTTCGTCATCGCGACGTCCCGGTCCGGGGCGCTGCTGCCCGGTCGACTCGTCCTCGCCGGTATCGCGGTGGGGCAGTTGGCCGCGGCGCTGACGTCGGCGTTGGTGCTGTTCGGCGACCGCGACTCCGCCCACCGGGTGCTGAACTGGACCCTCGGCTCGGTGGCCGGCGTGCGCTGGTCGGGTCTGGTCGGCATCCTCGTCGTCGTCGCCGCGACGATGACGATCTTCCTGGCCTACAGCCGGGTACTGGACTCGTTCGCGTTCGGTGAGCGTGCCGCCGCGAGCCTCGGCACCAACGTCGAGCGGTCGCGCTGGGTGCTGTACGTGGTGGCGTCACTGTGCACGGCGGCGCTGGTGGCGCAGGCCGGCATCATCGGCTTCGTCGGACTCGTGGTGCCGCACGCGGCCCGGATGCTCGTCGGTCCGCTGCACGCGCGCCTGCTCCCGGTGGTCGCTCTGGTGGGCGCACTGTTGCTGGTGTGGGCCGACATCGCCGCCCGCACGGTCATGCCCGGGCGGGAACTGCCGATCAGTATCGTCACCGCCGTCGTCGGGGTGCCGGCGTTCGTGTGGCTGCTCCGACGACGGGGAGCCGCCTCATGACGCACCACTCTCCGGAGATCCGGGTCGAGGACGTCACCTGGTCCGCCGGAGGCACGCGGATCCTCGACCGCGTGTCGTGCACGGCCCCGGCCAGGCGGGTCACCGGGCTGATCGGGCCGAACGGTTCGGGCAAGACGTCGCTGCTGTCGACCATCGCCCGGCTCGAACGTCCCGACAGTGGACGGGTGCTGATCGGCGACGTCCCGGCGACCGCGATGCACCGGCGCGAGTTTGCCCGCACCGTCGCACTGGTGGAACAGCATTCGGCCACCGAACTGGACCTGACGGTGGAGCAGATCGTCGAACTCGGCGCCATCCCGCACCGTGGCGGCTGGGCCCGCCCCGCCGCGCTCGGCACGGGTGAACTGGTCACCGACTGTCTCGCGACGGCCGGAATCACCGACCTGCGACACCGGTTGTGGCAGAGCCTGTCCGGCGGCGAGAAGCAGAAGACCCAGCTGGCCCGCGCCTTCGCGCAGCGCCCCTGTGTGCTGCTGCTGGACGAGCCCACCAACCACCTCGACGTCTCGGCGTCGCTGGAACTGCTCGAATTGATCCGGGTCCGCGGGCTCACCACTGTCGCCGCGATGCACGACCTGAACCTGGCCGCCATGTACTGCGATCATCTCGTGGTGCTGCGCGACGGCCGGGTCGTCACCGAGGGCCCGACGGAGTCGGTACTCACCGCCGAACTGCTGGCGGACGTCTACGGCCTCGACGCCCTGGTACAACCCCATCCACGAACGGGGCGTCCGATGGTGGTGCTGTGCGGGGCGGCCGCAGGCGCTGACGCACTCGTGGGGGGGGGGGGGGGGGGGGGGGGGGGGGGCCGGTGTAGATCGGGAACAGCGTGGTGCTCAGGATCGGCTGCTCGGTGAGCAGGTTGGTGGCGACGGCGCCGCCCAGGTACCCGGTCAGCAGGACCGCGCCGAGGACCGAGGTGACCGGCGCGAGGTAGAGCGCCAGGCACGCCAGCAGGACGACGCCGAAGACCCGGTTCAGCCCGGGATCGAAGCCGAGGTCCGCCATCGCGGTGCGCACCTGCTCCACGTTCGCGATGTGGGTGACCGAATCGAACAGCAGGAAGACCACGACCAGGCCGGTGACGATCCGACCGGCCAGGCGCTGCCGCGGCGTGACGGCGGCGGCCGTCGTGGCGGCGGGGGCGGACGTGGTGTGCGGGGTGATGGTCATGGCGTGCTCCGTCTCGTCCTCGTGGGCCTCACACGGGGTGCGGGAGGCGCATACCAGGTAGACCCGCACGGCCCCCGGAACTCATCGCCGCCGCGTCAGAGACGCACCGATCCGGGATCCGTCAATGTCGGGAAAACCACACCTGATCTGCGGCTTCTGACCTACTTCTCGTTGGCGGTGGAGCTCCCCGGACGGCTACCCTCGGCGGACATGAACGAGTCGAGTGCGGACCCCGGTCGCCTGCAGGCCACCTTCGTGCCCGCCCTCGCGACCCTCGCATGGTGGGGCGTCGAGGACGTCGAGTCGGCGCTGACCGCGCTCGGCCTCCCGCCGGGGACCGCCACCACCTGTCGGCTCGCGGTCCCGGTCGACGGCGCCACGGTCGCACCACGGACGGTGGGAGTTCGGGCCGCGGACCTGACCGACGTGCTGCCCGCGCTGCGGCGCCTGGATGTCGGTCCGGACGAGGTGGGCGCGTCGGTGCGGGCGTGGCACCGGGCGGCGCGCCAACTCGACGACGGCGACGACGACGACGCGGCCTGGGCGGAGCTGGCGCGGTCGATGCCGACCGCCGCGCACGCCTGCCTCCGCGCGGACGAGACGGCGGTCGGGACGGCGGCGTCCACCATCCGTCAGTTCGGCGCCGTGGCCGGCACCGGCCGCGAGCTGGCCGCCGCGGGTGTCCGGGCGACCTTGCGGCCCTATCAGATTCACGGCGTCACCTGGCTGCGCGCGCTGGCAGGCGAGGGCGGCGGCATCCTCGCCGACGAGATGGGGCTGGGGAAGACGCTGCAGGCCGTCTCGTTGCTGGCCACCCGCGCGGGGTCCGCGCCGCACCTGGTGGTGTGCCCGACCTCGGTGATCGGCAACTGGCGACGCGAACTGGACCGCTTCGCCCCCGACCTGCCCGTGGTGGTGCACCACGGCGCGAGCCGCGGGCTGCCGGCGACCGGGCCGGACGCCGCGGTGGTGCTCACGAGCTACAGCGTCCTGCGCACCGACGCGGACGAGCTGACCGCCGTCGCGTGGGACTGCGTGGTGTTCGACGAGGCCCAGCAGATCAAGAACCCGACGTCGCTGGCCGCCAAGGCCGCCGCCCGACTGCCCGCGACACTCAAGGTCGCGATGACCGGCACCCCGGTCGAGAACCGGCTCGAGGAGCTGTGGTCGCTCCTCCACGTCACCAACCCCGCCGTGCTCGGCACCCGGGCGCGGTTCCGGCAGCGGTTCGCGACGCCCATCGAGTCGGGACGGTCACGCACCGCCGCGGACCGGCTCGCCGCCGTCATCGAGCCGTACGTGCTGCGCCGCACCAAGTCCCAGGTAGCGACCGAGCTGCCCCCGAAACAGTTCTCGACGGTGGCGTGCACGCTGACCGACGAGCAGACCCGGCTGTACCGCGCCGCCGTCGCGGACGCGTTCGCCTCCGGGCTGGGCAGCGGCATCGCCCGGCGCGGCAACGTCCTGGCCCTGCTGACGACGCTCAAGCAGGTGTGCAACCACCCGGCTCAGGTCGGCGCCGGCAACGACGCCGGACTGGTCGGACGGTCCGGAAAGTTCGACCGCGCAACCGAAATGCTCGCGGAGATCGTCGAGGACGGCGACCGGGCGCTGGTGTTCACCCAGTACCGCGGCATGGGCGAGCTGCTCTCGGCGCACCTGACCGCCGAGCTGGGCGCCGGGACGATCCCGTTCCTGCACGGCAGCCTGAGCGTGGAGCGGCGCGACCGGCTGGTCGAGGACTTCCAGACCGGGCCGGACGCGGCGCCCGTGCTGATCCTCAGCCTCCGGGCGGCCGGGTTCGGGCTCAACCTGACCCGGGCCAGCCACGTGCTGCACTACGACCGGTGGTGGAACCCGGCGGTCGAGGCCCAGGCCACCGACCGGGCGCACCGGATCGGCCAGCACCGGACCGTCAACGTGCACACCCTCGTCACCGGAGGCACCATCGAGGACCACATCGCCGCCATGCACGAGTCGAAACGCGCTCTGGCCGAGTCGGTCACGGGGAACACGGAGTCGGCGCTGGCCGATCTACCCGACACCGAACTGCGCGCCCTGCTCGACCTCGACGCGATCGGCGTCTGCTGATGGGCGCGGAGTTCGGGGTCACCGCGTGGGGCCGGGCGTGGTTGCGGACCGTCGAGTCGACGGCCGCGTCCGCACCGAATCCGGCCATCCCCCAGGCGCGTTCCCTCGCGCGCAACGGGTCGGTGCACCTGACGACGATCGAGGCCGGGCGGGTCCTGGCCGAGGTTACCGTCCGCGGCAAGGTCTTCCCGGTGGCCGTTCAGGTGCCGGTGTGGACGAAGAAGGACGCCGGTGCGGTGCGGCGACTGCTCGACCGCGCCGGCGCCCGGGACCGTCGGGTGTCCGCGGGCGAGCTGCCCGACGCCCTGGTCGCCGACCTGCTGGCCGAGGACATCGCGGTGGCGCCCCCGATCGCCGAGCACGCGGCGACCTGCGGGTGCACCGGCCGCCGGCGCCCGTGCGTGCACCACCTCGCGGTGCTGTACGGCCTGGCCCAGAAGGTAGACGAGGAACCGGCGGTCGCGGTCGCGCTGCGGGAGAAAGGCGGTCGTTCGGCCGCGACGGCGACCCCGGCATCGGACTGGATCGCCCTGACCGAGATCGACCCGGCCGGGTTCTACGGGGCCTGAGCGTGCCGTCGGCCCCCTAGCCGCCGAACCAGGCCTGCGCGTCGAGCCGAAGGCCCTGCCCGCCGGTGACGGTGCGCAGGTCGGACTCGAGCGCACGCAGTCGGTCCGCGCCGATTGCCGACGCCCACTCCGACTGCAGCTCGTCGAAGATGACGGCGGAGCGGCGCAGGCTGTCCAGCCCACGCTCGGTGAGGACCACCGTCTTGGCGCGCGCATCGGACGGATCAGGTTGCCGGGAAACGTATCCCATCGCCTCCAGTCGGTCGACGGTCTTGCCCGCCGCCTGCTTGGAGACGCCGAGCCGACGCCCCACCTCGCTGGCGCTGGCGCCCTCGACGCCGATGGCCTGCATCGCGAATCCGTGAGCCGGCCGCATCTCCGGATGCCCCTGCGCGGCGAGCCGACGGTGCGTCTCGTCGATCAACGACCGGAACCCGGAGAACAGCAGGACGGGCAGCTCGTAGCCCGGACCCGCGCGCTCACTCATTCGGCACCCCTTGCGCCATATCGACAACCAGGTTTACTGTTTTGGTCAACCACATTGTCCATTCTATCCCGGGGGAAGCCGCCATGACGTTCACCGCACACACCGCCGAAACCGCCCCCGCCGCCGCCCGGCCGATCATGGCGGCGATCGAGCAGCAGTTCGGGTTCCTGCCCGCCGCGAGCGCGTTGATGGCCGAGTCGCCGGAGCTGATGCAGGCGTTCGCCCGCGCGAACGCCTTGTTCGAGCGCAGCACGCTTTCCCACCTCGAACGGGAGGTGGTGGTCTTCGCGGTCGCAACCCGGAACGAGTGCCACCTCTGCGTCGCCCTGCACTCGGCCGGCCTCACCCGCGCCGGGGCCTCGCCCGAGCTCACCGCCGCGCTGCGCGAGCGTCGCCCGCTCGACGACCCTCGGCTCGAGGCGCTGCGACGGTTCACCCTGGCCGTGCTCGACAGTGCTGGCGCGGTGGACGACGCCCGGATGCGCGCGTTCCTCGACTTCGGCTTCAGCCCCAGGCAGGCACTCGAGGTCGTGCTCGGCGTCGGCACGTACACCCTGTCCACCTTCGCCAACCGGATGACGGGCGCGCCGCTGGACGAGCCGTTCGCCCGGTTCGCCTGGGACGGCGCCGCGTAGCCCCATTTCACCGATTCGCGCCCACGGTCGCACCCGGCTTGTCATCATTGATGACAACACTGATGACAGATTCGGGACGGGGTGCACGATGGCCGACGACGGTTCGCGTCGCGCGATCCGGCTGACGCCGGAGATCATCGTGGAGGCGGCAGTGCGGATTGCCGCACGGGGCCGCCCCGACGGGCTGACCGGGCGCGCACTCGGCGAGGAACTGGGAGTGGACCGGTCCGCGGTGTGGCGACATTTCTCCGACAAGGACGCGCTCCTGCGAGCCGTCGGCGACCGGCTGCTGACGATGGCCCGCGACCGCGTCCCGACCGGGCTCGGGCCGAAACAGCGCATGGAACACCTCGCGCACGCGGTGGTCGCGGTGTTCACCGAGCACCCCTACGTGGGCGCCGCGGTAGCACCGCGCACCACCCGGGGCCCGGGCGAGTTCGCCCTCGTCGAGATGATGCTCACCTCGCTCGCCGAGATCGGCCTCGGCGACGCGGATGTCGTTCGCTACCAACGGATGCTGGCCGACAGCGTATTGGCATTTGCCGGCATGCAGGCCGGCTGGGCGGTACTGCCGGACACGATTCGGGACGCCGACGAGCGCGCCTGGCTCAGCGAGTACGCGGGCGCGGACCCTGCCCGCTACCCGGCGATCGCCTCGTCCGCTCGCGCCCTGGCCGAGGTGAGCCCGGACATGGTGCTCGACACCATGATCGAGGCGTTCTGGGCCGCCGTCGACACCCGCGCCCGGGCCACCGCCGGATGACCGCCACCACCCGCGACCGACCGCACCGGAGATCGAGGAACACCCGCGCATGACCGAGCCCAGCACCGCTACCGACGCCCGCCCCACCTCCGAGCAGCCGAGTTCCGACAGGCCGACCCGTCGCAGACGAATCCTGACCCGGACGGCAATCGCAGTCCCGCTGACCCTCGCGGTGCTGATCGCCGGGTCCTACGCCGCGACCGCCGCGCTCGACATCCCCGCGCCGCCCACTCTGGCCCGGCTGCTCACCGCTGCGCCGTCGACCCAGGGGTCGCTCTACCCGGCCCGGTCCGTGCCCGCCACCGACCCGCGACCGCTGCCCGTGCACGCGGCCGCACTGCCCGGGGCGGTGCCGTGGAAGGGCAAGCAGATCCCGGTCGCCGAATTCCTCGACACCACCCAGACGAACGCCTTCCTGGTGCTGCGCGACGGCGCGCTCACCCACGAGTGGTACCGCGACGGGGTCGAGCCCACGACCCGGCTGGCGTCCTGGTCGATGGCGAAGTCGGTGGTCTCGCTGCTGATCGGCCGGGCGATCGACGCGGGCAAACTGAGCGAGGACGACCGACTGGTCGACGTGCTGCCGGAGCTGGCCGGAGGCGGCGAGTACGACGACATCACGGTGCGGAACCTGCTCGACATGACATCGGGTGCCGACGTGTCGGAGAACTACAACCCGTACTTCCCCCTCACCGGCACCGCCCGGATGTACCTCACGGGTGACCTCGACACGTTCGTCCGCGACCACCGCGGTGTGCAGTTCCCGCCCGGCAGCAAGGGCGACTACCGCAGCGTCGACACCCAACTCCTCGGCCAGGTGCTCGCCCGCGTCGAGAGCAGGCCGCTGACCGACCTGCTCACCCACGACCTGTGGGGCCCGATCGGCGCGGAAGACGACGCGACCTGGAACCTCGACCGCGACGGCGGACAGGAGAAGGCGTTCTGCTGCATCAACGCCACCGCCCGCGACTTCGCGAAGGTCGGGCAGCTCGTCCTCGACGGCGGCCGCGTCGGCGACACGCAAGTCGTTCCGGCGGCGTGGATCTCGCGGATCAGTACCCCCGCCCAGCACCCGGTGTCCAAGTGGGGCTACTCGGCGCAGTGGTGGCACCCCACCGGCGGTGACGGCGCCGACCTCTCCGCGGTCGGGGTGTACGGCCAGTACACCTACGTGGACCCGACCACTCGCACCGTCATCGTCAAGCTCAGCGACTACGGGACCGAACAGGACGAGCAGGAGACGTTCGAGGTGTTTCGGGCGATCGCGGCGGCGCGCTAGCTCGGGTAATCGACGACGTATCCCAACGAACGACCTACGGCCGCCCGAACGCGAGGGTGACGTTGTGCCCGCCGAAGCCGAACGAGTTGCTCAGCGCGTATTCGATCCGCTGAGCCCGTGCGGCGCCCGAGACGATGTCCAGATTGACTGCAGGATCGTGGGTTTCGAGGTTCAGCGTCGGAGGTACCGTTTGGTCCCGGATCGTGGCCATCGTAAGTATCGCCTCCAGCGCACCGACTGCGCCGATCGAGTGTCCGAGCGCCGACTTGGGCGCGTAGACCGACGCGTCTTTGGCCACCGCCGTGATCGCGTTCGCCTCGGAGGCGTCGCCGACCGGGGTCGACGTCGCGTGCGCGTTGATGTGGTCGATGTCTGAAGCGCTGAGGCCGGCGGCATCGATCGCCTTGCGCATCGCGCGGGCGGCGCCGATGCCGTCGGGGTCCGACGCCACGATGTGGAAGGCGTCAGAGGTGATACCGGCCCCGAGAACGCGGCCGAACACCTCCGCCCCACGGGCTTTTGCGTGCGCCTCCGATTCGAGCACGACGAGCGCACCGGCTTCGCCCAGCACGAATCCGTCGCGGTGGAGGTCGAACGGACGGGACGCCCGCCCCGGCTCGTCGTTGCGGGTGCTCATGGCGCGCATCATGGCGAAACTCGCGATCGGAACGGCGTCGATCTGACCCTCGACACCGCCGGCGACGACGACGTCGACCTCGCCCGTGGCGATCAGTCGCCAGGCGTGGGCGATGGCCTCCGAACCGGACGAACAGGCCGACGTGGGCGCGAAGACACCTCCCTTGGCTCCGATTTCGAGACCGACGGTCGCTGCCGGCCCGTTGGGCATCACCATCGGAACGGACATCGGCGAGACCCGCCGATAGCCGCCGCCCCGCAGCGCGTCGACGGCGTCGATCAGAGCGTCGCCCCCACCGAGCCCGGTTCCGATCACCACCGCGAGCCGTTCGCCGTCGACCTCGGGGCTGCCCGCGCCCGCCCACACCTGGCGCCCCAGTACCAGCGCCATCTGTTCGACGAAGGAGTGTCTCCGTTGCTCCACCCTGGTCAACCGCGATGCCGGCACCGACTTCAACTTTCCGCCGATGCGGACCGGAAGATCGAATCGGTCGACAAAGTCGTCCTCCAGCCGAGCAATTCCGGTGCGGCCGTTCAGCAGCCCGTCCCAGGTCGCATCGACGTCGTCGCCGAGAGAGGTGGTCGCCGCGACAGAGGTGACCACGACGGAGCGTGAACGAGGGGCAGTTTCTGAAGCGATCGTTACAGTCACAATAAAACAGATACCTGTAGCGATCGCTACAGTCAACCCATGGCTCGTCCACTTGATCACGCGAAACGCGCGGAAATCCTCGCCCAGGTCATTGACTACATCGGCGAACGAGGACTCGCCGACCTGTCCCTGCGCCCCCTCGCCGCGGCGCTCGGCACCAGTTCGCGGATGCTCATCTACTACTTCGGCAGCAAGGAGGAGTTGCTCGCGCAGGCACTGGCCACGCAACGGCCTGACATCGACAACCTCTTCGCGGACGTGTCGAGCCCCGAGATGCTCCGGCCCCGCCTCCGCGCGCTGTGGGCAGCCCTGACGGACGGCGAGTATTCGACGCACACCCGGGTTCTGCTGCAGGTGATGGGGACCGCCTGTGTCCAGCAAGGCCCGTTCGTCGAGTACTCCACCGCCGCCATCGAGACGCTCGTCACCGCGCTCGCCGGCGTGCTCGTCCGCCTCGACTTCAATTCTGGCGATGCGTCGGCCGCTGCGACGCTGATGGTCTCCGGCCTGCGCGGCATCCTTCTCGATCGGCTGATCACCGGCGACGTCGAACGAACCGACCTGGCGGCACATCGGCTGATCGATGTTTCGCTCGGCTAGTGTGCGCCCAGGGCGTTCGGATCCCGGCCCAGAAACGCCAGTAACCGATTCCCCGGGTCCGCATCTCGCGCCACCTCGACCGGTCGGGCGAAGCGCGCCGGCCGGTCCGCATCGGTGACGAACAACGCTGCACAGGTGAGCAATTCGTCTGCCAGAGCGGCGGGAATCGGCCGGGGGTGCCCGCACGCCACGGACACGTCCCACCCGTGCACCGCGACCTCGAGCGCCCCCACGGAGGGCACGATGTCCGACAGCGCCGGCACCTCGCCGATCCGGATGGGAGCGGAATCTGCCGACCCGGTCCACGAGCCGAGCAGGTGGCAAGCCCGATCCCGCAGGGCGGCAACGGGATCGGATGAGATGCTGGGCGAGCCCTCTTCCGGCACGAGCGTCACCACCCGGTCGTCGACGGCCTCCTGCAACGCCTCGAGCGCGTCGTTCATGTGCGTCAGCAACTCCCGCAGATTCCATTCGCGGCACGGCGTCGGGGCCGACATGTCCTGCGCCGTCACCAGTTGCAGGCTGCCGAGCGTGTAACTGATCGCCCGCTCGAGGAGCGCAACCGGATCGGCGACCGGCCAGGCGACCCGACTCCCCGTCACGACCCTGCCGGCAGGACCGCCGGCAGACCGAACTTCTCGAACAGCGAAGTGTCGAAGAACGCCGTCACGTGGCCGATCCCGGACGGGCCGAGCGAGACCACCTGCAGCTGGAACGCAGGGTAGCTGCCGTCGGCGTCGCGCATGTACATCGCGAACGCCGGCTGGCCGTTCGACACCGTCGAGATCAGCTTCATGTCGCCCGGACCCTTTGCCGGGCAGTTGTTCTCGATGAGCGTCCGGATCGCATCCGGACCCTGGTACCAGCCGACGAACGGCGGCATCTCCCAGACCGCGTCCTGGGTGAAAAGCTCCTTCAGTGCGGCCATGTCGTACCGCTCGAATGCCGACATGTACCGGTCGAGCAGCTCGCGCTGATCGGGCCTGACCGGTTCCTGCACCGCGTCCTCGCTCGGCGCCGCCCGGTCGATCTGCGCGCGGGCCCGTTGCAGCGCGCTGTTCACCCCCGCGGTGGTGGTCCCGAGCAGCTCGGCGACGTCGGCCGCCGGCCAGGCCAGCACCTCGCGCAGGATCAGCACCGCGCGCTGCTTCGGCGGCAAGTGCTGCAGCGCGGCGATCAGGGCGAGGCGGATGGTCTCCTTGGAGGTGGCGGCCACCGCCGGGTCGTTCGAGGACAGGTCGACCAGGGTGTCCGGAATCGGTTCGAGCCACGGCACCTCGTCCTGGGTGACGAGGTCGTCGGACGGGTCGGAGCTCGGCGCGCCCAGCCCCGTGGGCAGTGGGCGCCGGCCCTTGCTCTCGAGCGCGGTGAGGCAGGTGGTCGTCGCGATCCGGTACAGCCAGGTACGCAGCGACGAGCGGCCCTCGAACTTCTCATAGGCGCGCCACGCCTTCAGGTAGGTCTCCTGCACCAGGTCCTCCGCGTCGTGCACCGACCCGGACATCCGGTAACAGTGCGCGAGCAGCTCACGCCGGTACGGCTCCGCCAACGGTGCAAAGTCCCCACGAACCGCGCTCTCAGTCATGGCGCACACATTTCCTTGGATTCCCATGCAGGTACAGACCCTCGGCGAATTCGAAACTCATCGGTGATCGATGGATTCACCGGCACCCGATGGTCTGTACTGGGAAGAGACCTCCGATCCGTCCACCCCGGGAAGGGGAAGGTCATGGCCGCAGTCACCTCCCACCAGGTCAGCTCCGCCGACGGCACCGTCATCGCGTACGAGCGTTGCGGCGACGGCCCACCTGCACTGATCGTCGGCGGCGCGTTCAACGACCGGCGGACGGCCGGCCCGCTGGCCGCGGCGCTCGCGTCGGAGTTCACCACCATCGCCTACGACCGACGCGGGCGCGGGTCGAGCGGCGACACCGCGCCGTACGCGCCGGAACGCGAGATCGAGGACCTCGCCGCGATCCTCGACGACATCGGCCGGCCGACGCACGTCTACGGCCTGTCCTCCGGCGCGGTGCTGGCCCTCGAGGCCGCCGCGGCGGGACTGCCGGTCGCGCGGCTCGCCGTGTTCGAGCCGCCGTACTCGGACGGCCCGCGGACGTCAGACGACTACCTCACCCGGCTCGCCGAGCTCACCGCGGCGGGGCGACGCGGCGACGCCGTGGAACTGTTCATGACCGAGGCGGTCGGGGTCCCGGCCGAAGCGGTCCCGTCGATCAGGCAGTCGCCGGCCTGGGTGCCGATGAAGGCGATCGCGCACACCCTGCTCTACGACGCGCTGGTGGTCGAGAGCGGCGCGATGCCGCGCGAGCGGCTGGCGACGATCTCCGTCCCGACCCTGGCGCTGGCCAGCGCAGGGAGTCCGCCCTGGCTCCGCGAGGCCGCCGCGGCGGTCGCCAAGGTGGTGCCCGGCGCGGGACTGGGCATCGTCGACGGGGGCTTCCACGACGTGTCGCCGAAGGTCCTGGCGCCCGTGCTGTCCGAGTTCTTTGGCGCCGGGCACTGAGGCGCCTCAGGCCGTTCACCAGTCGAAACATCGTTGTGATCGAATGTGCGTGCGAGTAGAATTCGATGTATGAAACTCGACGCCATGCTCACCGACCCCGCCGGGGCCGAGGCATGGCGACTCGACGAAACAGAGATCCTCGCCGCGGTACCGGAGCTCGTTCAGGACATGCGTAGACGCGAGGCGCTCCTCGTCCGACTCGTCCACGAGGCCGACCAGCGCTGCCTGCCCGAACACGCCGGCGCCGCCGACACCAACGCCTGGCTCGCCGGCATCACCCGGATGCACCGCGCCCACGCATCGCAGATCGTCCGCCTCTCCCGAGAACTCCCCCTGCACCCGCAGGTGGCCGACGTCCTGAACGAGGGACGGATCGAACTCGGCCACGTCCAGGTGATCGTCAACTTCCTCGGCCGCCTCGCGAAGCTCACCAAGGACTTCGGCATCGAACCCGCGGACACGGACTGGGACCATCCCGACCCCGACAGCGGACGGGCCGACGACTGCGAGGCCTACCTGCTGATCGCCGCCCGAATCGAGGACCCCAAACAGTTGCGGGACCGGGCCCGCGAGATGGAGATCTTCTTCGAGCGCGACAACGATCTCCCGTCCGACGGCGAGAATCCGGAGCTCAACGAGTTCCACGCCTCCAGCACGTTCGGCGGGCGCGTGCACGTGAGCGGCAGCTTCGACGCCGAAACCGGCGAAGCCCTCCAGACCGCCCTCTCCGGGCTGTCGAAGCCGCACCCCAGCACCGACGACGACGGCCACCCGATCCGCGACCCCCGTACCGCCGCCAAACGCAACGCCGACGCCCTCGAACAGATCATCCGCGGCCACCTCGACAACGCCCGCGGACCGACCGAAGGCGGCGAACGACCGCACGTCACCGTCACCATCGACGTCGACGCACTCAAGGACGCGGTCGCCGCGACGGCGCCGACACCCGCGACCGGGGCCTGGTCCGGGAACGGCTGGGACTACCACTCCGACAACGCAACCGGACCCATCAGCGGCGAACACTGCGACGGCTGCACCGACGTCAGGCCGCCGCGGCACTACCGCCGACGCCGCCACGCCACCATGCCCTGGGCAGGCCCGATCTCCGCGGCCATCGCCGCCCGCATCTCCTGCGACGCCCAGGTCACCGCGATCTTCGTCGACCGCAGTGGCAACCCCCTCGACGTCGGCCGCACCACCCGCATCGTCTCCCCGAAACTCCGGAAAGCCCTGGTGGCGCGGGACTGCGGCTGCGCCTTCCCCGGCTGCGGCCGCCCCGCCGCCTGGACCGACGCCCACCCTCCCCCAAGCACTTCGTGCAGGGAGGTGCCCCCATCCGGCACTGGTCCAACGGCGGTCCCACAGCACTTTCGAACCTCGTGCTGCTCTGCAAGAAGCACCACACGATCATCCACAGGAACCACTGGGCGGTGGCCATCGGCGATGACGGCCATCCATGGTTCACCCCGCCAGCCTGGGTGGACCCGTTGCGAAGACCCCGGCCGGCCCACAACCGACGCGCGATCCACGGAGCCTGACCAGGCAAGGCCTGAACACTCACCCACAACCGGTCTACGCCGCGTCACGCGGCCGTCAGCACCAGTGGGCCGTCCGCCGTGATCGCGACCGTGTGCTCGCTGTGCGCCGCCCGCTCACCGCCGAGCGTCCGCAGCGTCCACCCGTCCCGGTCGTGCCGGTAGTCGTCGCTGCCGCCGCGGATGAGCATCGGTTCCAGTGCAAGCACCATTCCCGCACGCAGCTTCATGCCACGACCGGCCCTGCCCTCGTTCGGCACGTGCGGTTCCTCGTGCATGGCCCGACCGATCCCGTGACCGCCGTGGTCCGCGAGCACGCCGTACCCCCGCGACCGGGCGAAACTCCCGATGGCCTCTGCGATGTCGCCGATCCGGTTCCCCACCCGCGCGGCCTCGATACCCCGGGCCAGCGCCTCCTCGGTTGCCGCGATCAGCCGCAGGTCCTCGGGATCGGCGGCGCCCACGACGAAGCTGACGGCCGAGTCGCCGCACCAGCCGTCGAGGTAGGCGCCGCAGTCCAGACTCACCAGGTCACCGTCGGCCAGCCGGCAGTCGGACGGAATCCCATGTACCACAGCATCGTTCACGCTCGCACACACGACGCCGGGAAACGGGGTCGGGGCCCAGTCGGGGTGGTAGCCGAGGAAGGCAGGGGTTCCGCCGGCCGCCCGGATCACCGCCGCCGCGGCGGCATCGAGTTCACTCACGCGAACCCCCACCTCTGCCACCCCCCGGGCCGCGGCCAACGCCTCCGCAACCACCCGGCCCGCGGCCCTCATCGAGCTCACCTCGCCCTCGGTCTTGATCTCGACCATCCGTTTCAGCGCCTTCCCGTCGACAACCATCAGACCAATAACTATACCGGTATTACTATAGGCAACATGGTGCGCGTACCGCTCACGGCGGAGGAACTCGAACGGGGCCGACGACTCGGCGAACTGCTGCGCGAGGCCCGCGGCGGGGCCAGCATGGTCGAAGTTGCGCTCACCGCCGGGATCTCCGTCGAGACGCTGCGCAAGATCGAGACCGGCCGCATCGCGACACCGGCCTTCTTCACCATCGCCGCCGTGGCCGAGGTGCTCGGGCTGTCGCTGGACCGCGTGGCCGAGGCACTCGCCGTGCCGTCGCCGGAGCGCGAAGCCGCATCCTGACGCGGACCGCCCACCGGACCTGACACAGACAGACCACAGGGTTCGCCCGTACCGTCAACGGGTCCCGCGAGCGTCGTGGGCGCAATCTCGGACAGGAGCGTGGATGACTTCGGTGCAGACAGCAGGCGATCTGACCCCGGGGCCGTCGACCCTCACGCCGGCCACCACCGCGACCGCCCCGGCACCCAGCCGTCTGCGCCTGCGCAGGCCGGACCTCCTCGCGGCGCTCGGGTTCACCGCGGTCGCGGTGTACGTCCTGGAACAGCAGTGGCGCTCACCGACCAGCGGCTACCTCGTCGGCAGCGGCCAGGACCAGCGAATGTGGGAATGGTTCTTCGCCGTCGCTGCGCACTCGGTCACCCACTTCCAGAATCCGCTCGGCACCGTGCTGCAGAACTACCCGCAGGGCGTGAACCTGATGGCCAACACGGCCATGTTCGGCGTCAGCCTGCCGCTCGCACCCGTCACCCTGCTGTTCGGCCCGACCTTCACCTGGACGCTGGTCCTCACCGCCGGGCTCGCCGGCACCGCCTTCGCCTGGTATTGGCTGCTGTCCCGGTACGTCGTCGAGTCGACGGCGGCGGCGGTGATCGGCGGCCTGTTCTGCGGATTCGCCCCCGCGATGATCTCGCACGCCAACGGCCACCCCAACTTCGTCGCCATGGGCCTGCTGCCGCTGATCCTGGCCTGCGTGGTCGCCCTGGCCCGCGGCGCCGGCCCGCGCACCACCGTCCTGCTCGGCGTGCTGGTCGCGGCGCAGATCCTGCTCGGCGAGGAACCCCTGCTGATCCTCGCGATCGGCTTCGGCGTCTTCACCGTGGCGTACCTCGCCGCACACCCCCGCCAGGCGCTGCCCACCATCCGGACCGCACTCAAACCTCTGCTGGTCGCCGCCGCGATCGCGCTCGCGATCACCGCGATCCCGCTGTGGTGGCAGTTCTTCGGGCCGCAGAGCTACGAGTTCATCGACCACGGGCCGATGGGCAACGACCTCAAGGCGCTGCTGCAGTTCCCCGCCCAGTCCGTCGGCGGACTGCTCAGCCCCGGCCAGGACGTCGCCATCAACCCCACCGAGCACAACGCCTACTTCGGCTGGCCGCTGCTCGCGCTGGTCACCGGCGCCGCGGTCTGGCTGCGACGCTCGCCGACGGCCCGGGCGGCGGCGATCACCACCGCGGTCATGTGCCTGCTCTCCCTCGGCGCCGAGCTGACGGTCGGCCGCGGCGGCACCGGGATCGACCTGCCCTGGAGCTGGCTCGAGCGGGTGCCGCTGCTCGAGTCCGTGCTCGAGACGCGATTCGCGATGGGCGCGATCCCCGCGATCGCGGTACTGCTGGCGCTGGCCACCGAGCGGGCCCTGCGGCAGCGGGCGGCACTCGTGCCCTGGCTGCTGCTCCTGCTGGTCGCGCTGCTGCCCCTCACCCCGACGCCGCTGCCCTCCGTCGACCGGGCCCCGGCCCCGGAGTTCTTCGCCGACGGCACCTGGCGTGACTACGTCTCTTCCGGCTCGGTCGTCACCGTCCCGCTGCCCCGGCCCGAGGACGCCCGCGCCCTGACCTGGCAGATCGAGGCCGACTTCGGCTTCCCCCTGGCGGGCGGCTACTTCGTCGGCCCGGTCGGCCCCGAGAAGAAGGCCAAGTACGGGCCCGACGACCGCCCGACCGCGCTGCTGCTGGCGCAGACCCAGAAGACCGGCGTGGTGCCCACGGTGACCGACGCGGAACGCAGGCAGGCCGTCACCGACCTGCAGTTCTGGCGGGCGGACGTGATGGTCCTGCCGCACGGCAGCAACGAGGCCGCGCTGCGTCAGACCGTCCAGCGACTGCTCGGCGACCCCGGCCACCAGGCCGGCGACGTCTGGGTCTGGGACGTCCGCGGCCTGGTCGCCGGCACCCGGTGACCCCCGGCCTCCCCACCCGCTAGGGGAAGACATAGGGACAGGGGGATGTCCGACTGCCCCCTAATCGGCCCCTAACTTGCGGTCGATCCGTCGACTCCGGCCGTCGCCACTCGGTCCAATGGCCTCCGACACCAGCCGGTGTCGACCAACGATCACGTGACACGCAGGAGCGCCTATGTCCTTCTCCGCAATCTTCTCGGCCCTGATCTCGGCGATGCTCGGCGGCGACCTCGGCGCCGGCTCGACCGGCAATGCGGGCGGCGGCGCGACCGGCGGCGCCGGTGGCGGCGGCGGATTCAACTTCGACTCCTGATCTCGGCGGACGCGGGTCAGGGCCCGCTCCCTCGCATCGGCCCTGACCATCGCAGTCGTCTCCGGGCTGGTGGGCCTGGTCCTGGCGGTACTCACCCCGCTGCTGCCCGTGACGCAGCAGCAGGCCACCGTCTCCTGGCCGCAGAACGGCACCCTGACCAGCATCGACGCCCCACTGGTCAGCTACGAGCCGATCAGCCTGGATGTGCACCTGCCCTGCGCGACGGCCGCGACCCTGCCCGACGGCGGCAACCTCCTCTCGACCGTGCCGAAGCAGTCCGCCGACGCCGAGCTCGCCGGGCTGGTGGTGAAGGTCGGCTCCGACGCCGACCGGACCGTGCAGGTGATCCTGCGCAACACCCAGCTGATCTCCGCGCCGCTCGCCGAACTCGGCGGATGCAGCGCCATCGTCGTGCACTCGGACGCCACCCACACCACCGCGACCTTCGCCGGCCTGCCCGACACAGACGCGGACGCCGCCGACGGGGCCACCAGCGTGGACCTGCCCGGCGACCTGCGCCCGCAGATGGTCGGCGTCTTCTCCGACCTGCAGGGCGCCGCCCCCGCCGGCCTCGCGGTGCACGCCGACATCGACTCCCGCTTCTCCTCCAGCCCGACGGTGTTCAAGCTGCTCGCGATGATCGTCGGTGTCCTCGCCACCGCGCTCGCGCTGCTGGCCCTGCACCGCCTCGACAACGTCGACGGCCGTCGGGCCCGGCGCTTCCTGCCGCGGCACTGGTGGACCTTCACCGGCGTCGACGCGCTGGTGGCGGGCGTGCTCGTGCTCTGGCACTTCATCGGCGCCAACACCTCCGACGACGGCTACCTGCTCAACATGGCCCGGGCCTCGGAGCAGGCCGGGTACATGGCCAACTACTTCCGCTGGTTCGGCGTCCCCGAGGCCCCGTTCGGCTGGTACTACGACGTGCTCACGCTGATGACCAAGGTCGGCACGGCCAGCACCTGGATGCGCCTGCCGGCCCTGATCGCCGGCATCCTGTGCTGGATGGTGGTCAGCCGGGAGGTGATCCCCCGTCTCGGCCGGGCGGTGCGGCACAACCGGATCGCGCTGTGGACCGCCGGACTGGTGTTCCTCTCGTTCTGGTTGCCCTACAACAACGGCCTGCGCCCGGAACCGATCATCGCCCTCGGCGCGCTGCTGACCTGGTGCTCGATCGAGCGGGCGATCGCCACCGGGCGGCTGCTGCCCGCCGCCGTCGGCGTGCTGATCGCGGCGTTCTCCCTGGCCGCCGGCCCGACCGGGCTGATCGCCGTCGCCGCCCTGATCGTGGGCGCGCGGCCGCTCGTTCAGATCGCCGTCACCCGCGCCCGGCAGGTCGGCTGGCTGCCCCTGCTCGCGCCGATCGGCGCCGCCGGTCTGGTGGTGCTGATCGTGATCTTCGCCGACCAGACCCTCGCCACCGTGCTCGAGTCCACCCAGGTGCGGTCCGCGGTCGGCCCCAACGTCCAGTGGTTCGACGAGTACCACCGGTACGACGCGCTGATGAACGTCTCCCCCGACGGCTCGCTGGCCCGCCGGTTCGGCGTGTTCGTGATGATCCTGTCGGTGGTGGTGTGCGGGATGATGATGCTGCGCCGCGGCGGTCGCATCGCTGGCACCGCCGCCGGACCGTCCCGGCGGATCCTCGGCATCATCGTCGGCTCGCTGTTGCTGATGATGTTCACGCCCACCAAGTGGACGCACCACTTCGGTGTCTACGCCGGCATCGCCGGCTCGGTCGCCGCCCTGGCCGCGGTGGCCGTCGCCGCCGCCACCCTGCGCTCGCGCCGCAACCGCACCCTGTTCGCGGCCGCCGTGCTGTTCCTGCTGTCCATGGCCTTCTCCGGTTCCAACGGCTGGTGGTACGTGTCCAGCTACGGCGTGCCGTGGTGGGACAAGCCGCCGTCCATCGGAGGCAACAGCTTCGCCAACGGCCTGCTCGTGTTGTCGGTGCTGGCGCTGCTGCTGGCCGGCTGGCAGCACCTGCGTCAGCCGTACCTCGCGGAGGAACGGCCGGTGCCCACCCACGGCTGGCGGGCGCTGCTCGACTCCCCGCTGACCCTGGCGGCGGCCTTCGTCGTGCTCTTCGAGGTGCTCTCGCTCGCCAAGGGCGCGGTCGCGCAGTACCCGGCGTACTCCGTGGCCCGGTCGAACTTCGACACCCTCACCGGCGACACCTGCGCCCTCGCCGACGACGTGCTGATCGAGCCGGACGCCAACGTCGGGATGCTCAGCGCCCTCTCCGGCGCACCCGACCCGCTCGGCGGCGAGGAGGCGAAGGGCTTCACCCCCAACGGCGTGCCCGTCGACCTCACCGCGGACGCGGAGAACAAGGGCGCGGGCGGCGCCAACTCGCTCGACTCGACCACGACGACGACCACCACCGGCACGGCCGCGGGCACCGGCGGCGGCACCGGCGCCACCGGCGTCAACGGCAGCTCCGTGGCGCTGCCGTTCGGCCTCGACCCCGCGCGCACCCCGGTTCTCGGCAGCTACCAGGTCGGCGAGCAGGTGCCCGCGCAGCTGATCTCCGACTGGTACGGCCTGCCCGACCGCAGCGACGCCGCACCGATCCTCGTGGTCACCGCCGCCGGCCGGATCCGTTCGGTCGACAAGGACGGTGTGGTCACCCCCGGTCAGGACCTCGCCGTCGAGTACGGCACCCGCACGGACGACGGCCGGGTGGAGGTACGCGGCCGCGTCGCCCCGATCGACATCGGGCCGTCGCCGTCCTGGCGGAACCTGAGGGTGCCGATGGCGGACATCCCCGCCGACGCGGACGCCGTCCGGCTGGTCGCGGACGACCGCGACCTCACCCCGAAGCAGTGGCTGGCCGTGACGCCGCCGCGGGTACCGCAGCTGCAGACGCTGAACGAGGTGGTCGGGACCACCGCGCCGGTGCTGCTGGACTGGTCGGTCGGGCTGTCGTTCCCTTGCCAGCGCCCGTTCGCGCACGAGTACGGCGTCGCCGAGGTGCCGGAGTACCGGATCCTGCCCGACCGGGTGGGCGCGGACTCCACCAACGGCTGGCAGGACAAGATCGGCGGCGGCCCGCTCGGCTGGATCGACCTGCTGCTGACGTCACGGACCATGCCGAGCTACCTGGACAAGGACTGGGCGCGGGACTGGGGTTCGCTGGAGAAGTACACCCCGCGCGACCCCGCCGCGGTGACCGGACAGGTCGACACCGAGCCGGTCACGCGGTCCGGACTGTGGAGCCCGGGGCCGCTCGCCGCTCGCTGACCGGGACCGCGAACGCGGGTGCGGGCTACCCCATACACGGGCGCCCGCACCCGCGTTCGCGATATCGGACAATCCCGACGCGGTGTGATCCGCCACGGCCGCTCGCATACCATCGTCAATCGTGCCCGAAGCCGTGACAGCTCCCCCTCGCCCGCCCGCAATATCGACCTCCGTGGACATGCGCGCGAAGTACCGGACCGCCCGGCTCATCGCGATCGTCACCGGGCTGCTCGGGTTCGTGCTCGCGGTCGCGACGCCGTTCCTGCCCGTCAAGCAGACCGCGGCGGCGCTGAACTGGCCGCAGGCCGGGGTGATCGGCAACGTCGACGCACCGCTGATGGCACAGGTGCCCATCGACCTGCAGGCCAGCGTGCCGTGCCGGCTGGTCCGGGACCTGCCGGCGTCGGGCGGACTGCTGCTGGCCACCGCGCCGCCGCAGGGCTCCGAGGCGTCGCTGAACGCTATGTTCGTCCGGGTCACCGAGAGCACCGTCGACGTCCTCGACCGCAACGTGGTGGTCGCCACCGCGCCGCGCGACGCCGTCGCGTCCGGCGGCTGTTCCGCGCTGACCATCGTCTCGGACATCGACCAGACCACCGCCACGTTCGAGGGCCTCACCGTCGACGGGCAGCCGGCGACCGGCACCCTCACCGGCGACCTGCGCCCGCAGCTGGTCGGCGTCTTCTCCAGCCTCGACGGCGCGGCGCCGTCCGACCTGACCTTCACCGCGAACATCGACAGCCGGTTCACCTCGGCGCCGACGTTCGTGAAGCTGGCCGCGATGGTGCTGGCCGTGCTGCTGACCATCTCCTCCCTGGTCGCGCTGGGCCGCCTCGACGGCACCGACGGTCGAGTGCACCGTCGCTTCCTGCCTGCCAGCTGGTGGCGCTTCCGGCCCATCGACGCGACCGTCACCGCGGCCCTGGTGCTCTGGCACTTCATCGGTGCCAACACCGCCGACGACGGCTACCTGCTGACCATGGCCCGCGCGTCCGAGCACGCCGGCTACATGGCGAACTACTTCCGCTGGTTCGGTGTCCCCGAGGCGCCGTTCGGCTGGTACTACGAGGTGCTCGCCGCGATGGCGAAGATCTCCACCGCCAGCCCGTGGATGCGGCTGCCGGCGCTGCTCGCCGGGATCCTCTGCTGGATGGTGATCAGCCGCGAGGTGATCCCGCGCCTCGGGCGGGCGGTCCGGCACAGTCAGGCCGCCGTCTGGACCGGCGCACTGGTGTTCCTCGCATTCTGGATGCCCTACAACAACGGCCTGCGCCCCGAACCGATCGTGGCCCTCGGCGCCCTGCTGACCTGGTGCTCGGTGGAGCGGTCCATCGCCACCGGACGCCTGCTGCCGGCCGCCGTCGCCATCGTGATCGCCGCGTTCTCCCTCGGCGCCGCCCCGACCGGCCTGATGTGTGTGGCCGCGCTGCTCGCCGGCGCCCGCCCGATGCTGCGGATCCTGGTCCGCCGCCACCGCGAGGTGGGGCTGTGGTCGCTGCTCGCGCCGCTGATGGCCGCCGGCACGGTGGTGCTGGTCGCGGTGTTCGCCGACCAGACCTTCGCCGGGGTTCGCGAGGCCACCCGGGTGCGCACCCTGATCGGCCCGAACATGAACTGGTACGAGGAGTTCCTCCGGTACTACTACCTGTTCGTGCAGACCGTCGACGGCTCGGTCTCGCGCCGCTTCGCCTTCCTGGTGATGATGCTGTGCCTGTTCACCACGCTGTTCGTGCTGTTGCGCCGCAAGCGGATTCCCGGCGCGGCCGTCGGCCCGTCCTGGCGGCTGCTGGGCGTGGTGTTCGGAACGATCTTCTTCATGATGTTCAACCCCACCAAGTGGACGCACCACTTCGGTGTGTACGCGGGCATCGCCGGTTCGCTGGCCGCGTTGACCGCGGTCGCGGTGTCGGCCAGCGCGCTGCGCTCTCGCCGCAACCGCACCATGTTCGCGGCCGGGCTGCTGCTGGTGCTCGCGTTCTCGTTCTCCGGCATCAACGGCTGGTGGTACGTCTCGAGCTACGGCATCCCGTGGTTCGACAAGACCGTCTCGCTCGCCGGCTTCGAGCTCAACACCGCGCTGCTCGCGCTGTTCGTGGCGGCGATCCTCCTGGTGGGCTGGCAGTACTTCCGCGAGGACTTCATCGGCACCGAGGTGAAGGCCTCCACCGAGAAGGGCCGGCGGATCATGAAGTTCGCGGCGATGCCGCTGACCGTGGTCGCCGCGGCGATGGTGCTCTTCGAGATCCTCTCCCTCGCCAAGGGCGCGGTCGCGCAGTACCCGGCGTACTCGCTGGCCCGCTCCAACGTCGACGCCGTCACCGGCTCGAGCTGTGGGCTGGCCACCGACGTGCTCACAGAGGCCGACCCGAACGCCGGACGCCTGCAGCCGGTGCGCGACCCGGCGCAGCCGCCGACCGACCCGAACGACCCGCTGGCCGGCGTCGCCCCGACGGGCTTCAGCCCGAACGGCGTGCCGGAGGACCTGACCGCGGACTACACCGAGGTCAAGCCCGGGCAGTCCAACACCGACTCGCAGTCGGTCGGCGCCAACTTCGCCACCGGCTCCAACGCCGGCACCTCCGGCGGCACCGGCGCACAGGGCGTCAACGGCAGCACCGCGAAGCTCCCGTTCGGCCTGGACCCGGCGACCACCCCGGTCCTGGGCAGCTACCAGCCAGGTGTGCAGGAACCCGCGAAGGTCACCACCAGCTGGTACCAGCTGCCTGAGCGCACCGAGGACTCCCCGCTCGTGGTCGTCACCGCGGCCGGTCGGATCTGGTCGGAGACCAAGGACGGCGAGTCCACCTACGGGCAGTCGCTGCTGCTCGAGTACGGGCACCGCGACGCCGGTGGCGCCGTCACCGCGCTGGGCACCTACCTGCCCAAGGACATCGGGCCCGCGCCGTCCTGGCGGAACCTGCGGATCCCGCTCGACGAGCTGCCCGCGGAGACCAACGTGGTGCGGGTGCTCGCGCACGACCCGAACCTCACCGGTGACCAGTGGCTCGCGTTCACCCCGCCGCGGGTGCCGCAGCTGCAGACGCTCAACGACTTCGTCGGTTCCACCCAGCCGGTGCTGCTGGACTGGGCGGTCGGGCTGCAGTTCCCCTGCCAGCGCCCGTTCGACCACCTGTACGGCGTCGCCGAGATGCCCAACTACCGGATCAAGCCGGACCGCCCGCTGGCGGTGAGCTCCACCGACACCTGGCAGTCGCAGGAGAACGGCGGACCGCTCGGCTGGACCGAGATGCTGGCCGAGCCGTCGACCGTGCCCACCTACCTCAAGGACGACTGGGGCCGGGACTGGGGCGCACTCGAGCGGTACACCCGGTTCTTCCCCGACGCCGCCGCCGCGACCGTCGACACCAGCGAGGTCACCCGGTCCGGCTTCTGGAACCCCGGGATGATGCGGGTCTACTAGCCCGCCCGCACTTTCCCCAATGTCACATTGGTTGCCCACAGGGCCCCCAATGTGACATTGGGGACCGGGCCGGGCGGGATCCTGGCGCGGGACGGACGGTTGTCCACAGGTCCGGATTCCATCCACAGGGCGCCCCGAATCGGGGCTCGACGGACTCGTACCGTGCATCGTCTCGGGCAACCTGAACGGGTGAATCGAGCAGACCGCGAGGCCGAATACGCGAGGGTCGTCGCCCACAGCCTCAACCTGGTCATCCGGTCGAGAACTCTGAAGGCACTCGGCGTCTCACCGAAGGCGATCTCCGGTCGCTGCCTACCGGGCGGACCTTGGCAGCGGATGCTCCCCGGCATCGTCCTGCTGCACAACGGTTTCCCGACGCAGCTCGAGCGGGCGACCGCAGCGATGATGTACGGCGGCGACAACTGCGTCCTCTCGGGCCACGCGGCCCTCGCTGCACACGGCTACCGACGCTCCGCCTCCATGAATGGGGTGCTGCTGCTGATCCCAGCTGAACAGCACAGGGCAGCTTCTGCTTTCGTCCAGACCGAGCGCACATGGCGGATACCGCACGCTCCGATCCGGCGAGGCTCGCTCCGCTGCGCACCGGTCACCCGAGCCGTGCTGGACGTCGCGCGCCGCTTGCGACGAAGGAATGCCTGCCGGGCGCTGCTCAGCGAAGTCATCCAGCGGGGCGACACCTCGGTCGAGGAACTGGCGATCGAACTTGCCGAGGGGTCACGGCGCGGCACCGCGCTGCCACGATCGGTTCTGCGCGAACTCGCGGCCGACGCCCACTCCGTCGCCGAGATCGCAGCGCAGCAACTCTACCGGCGCAGCGGTCTGCCACCGATGGTCCACAATCGTGAGATCGAAACCGGCACAGGCAGCTTCATCGCGAGGCCGGACGGTTGGATCGACTCCGTCGCGATGGCCTGGGAAATCGACTCCCTCGAGCATCACCTGAACGTCCGCGACCACGAACAGACTCTGATCAGGCGGGCACGGATGCAGAGCCACGGCATCATCGTGCTCACGCACCTGCCGCGGACGGTGCGGGACCGGCCGGACCTGGTGCTCCACGAGCTCCAGCAGAGCTATCTCCTGGCGCAGTCGAGGCCCCGGCCCGACGTGCGCCTGCGGCCGGCATCCTGACCGCACTGACCACCCACCTCCCGGTTCCCCAATGTCACATTGGGGACCCTGTGGGTAATCAATGTGACATTGGGGAGGAGAACGGGTGGGACGGTCAGAACGGGATCAGCGCATGCTTCCGCGGGTTCTTGGCGACCGTCTTGCCGCGCAGCAGCGTCAGCGCCTTGCGGATCTCGAGGCGGGTGGTCGACGGGTCGATCACCGCGTCGATGTAGCCGCGCTCGGCCGCGACGTACGGGGTCGCGACGTGCTCGTTGTAGAAGTTGATCAGCTCCCGCCGCACGGCGGGGGCGTTCTCGCCGGCCGCCTCGATCTGCCTGCGGCCGATCACCGCGACCGCGCTCTCCGCGCCCATCACCGCGATACGGGCGGTCGGCCAGGCGAAGTTCACGTCGGCGCCGAGCTGCTTGGAGCCCATCACCGCGTAGCCGCCGCCGTAGGACTTGCGGACCACGACGGTCACCTTCGGCACGGTTGCCGAGACGTAGGCGAAGAGGAACCGGCCACCGCGCTTGATGACGCCGATCTTCTCCTGCTCGACGCCCGGCAGGAAGCCCGGAGTGTCCACGACCAGCACCAGCGGGATGTTGTACGCGTCGCAGACCTGCACGAAGTGCGCGGCCTTGTCCGACGCCGCCGCGTCCAGCGCGCCGGAGAGGTGCATCGGCTGGTTCGCGACCACGCCCACCGGACGGCCGTCGACCCGGGCGAAGCCGGTGATGATGTTCTGCGCGGTCTGGCTGCGGACCTCGTGGAAGTCGCCGTCGTCGAAGATCTTCAGCAGCACGTCGTGCATGTCGTAGCCGGAGTTGTCGGCGTCGGGCATGAACGTGTCGAGCGACAGGTCGTCTTCGGTGATCTCCGGCTCGAGGCCGGGGTTGACGATCGGGGGCTGCTCGGTGCAACTGGACGGCATGAAGCTCAGGTACTTGCGCGCGTACTCGAACGCGGCCTTCTCGTCCGGCGCGACGTGGTGCACGTTGCCGTACTCGGCCTGCTTGCGGGCGCCGCCCAGATCGTCGAGGCTGACGTCCTCGCCGGTCACGGACTTGATGACGTCCGGACCGGTGACGAACATGTACGACTCTTCGGTCGCGATCACGACGTCCGTGTTGATCGGCGCGTAGACGGCTCCACCGGCGCACTTGCCGAGGATGATCGAGATCTGCGGGCACAGCCCGGACAGCGGCTCGTGACGCCGGCCCATCTCCGCGTACCAGGCCACCGACGCGACGGCGTCCTGAACGCGGGCGCCGGCGGACTCGTTGATGCCGACGACGGGGCAGCCGATCTTCATTGCGAAGTCGAGGATCGCGGAGACCTTGCGGCCGAAGATCTCGCCGGCCGCGCCGCCGAAGACGGTCTGGTCGTGCGCGAACACCGCGACGGGCCGGCCCTCGACGGTGCCGTGCCCGGTGACGACGCCGTCGCCGTACGGGTTGGCGGGATCGCCCGCCATCCGGGCGAGCTGGCCGACCTCGACGAAGCTGCCCGGGTCGAGCAGCATGTCGATGCGTTCGCGCGGAGTGGGCAGGCCCTTCTCCGCGCGCCGCGCGATGGCCTTCGGGTTGCCCGGGGCCTTCGACAGCTCCAGCTTCTCGCGAAGTTCCGCCAGCTTGTCTGCGGTGGTGGTCACTCAGTTGCTCCGGTTCTCGGCCTCGATCAGGGCCAGCTTCTTGGTCAGGTCAGCCCCCACCTTGGCAATGTACGGCTCGTCGACGATCTGGATGTGATCGCCGCCGACGTGGATGATCTCCAGATTCGAGGCGACCTTCCCCCAGCCGCCGTCGGGTGCACGCGTCCCGAACGCAGGCTCGAGCGCGATCGCGTCGTCGTGGTACCGGTCCGCCAGGTACAGCACCACGTCCCCGTCGTACTTGTCAGGCTTCGCCGTCTGAAGTGCCCGGTTGTCCAGCCACGAGGTGCGCTGGTGCTTGATGATCCCGCCCGGGATCTTCGCGCCGCTCATCTTCAGCAGCTCCATGAGGATCTGGATCTGGTCCTCGTCGGATTCGGCCGCGGCCAGCTTGTCGTACGGCAGCGGGGCGTCGACGTTGTACGTCTTCTTCGCGAACGCGGCGTACCGCTGCCAGCGCTTGCGGATCTCCTCGGGGGTCTCCTCGACCTCCTCGCCCGCCATGACCGTGTCGATCAGGCCGATGATCCGGACGTCCTTGCCCTCCTCGCGCAGCATCTTGCCGACCGCGTAGGACAGGACGCCGCCGAGCGACCAGCCGTACAGCACGTACGGGCCGTCGCCCTGGATCTCCTTGATCAGCGGCAGGTACTCCGCCGCCCGCACCTCGATCGAGCCCTCGGTGCGCTCGAAGCCGTACATCGGGGTGCCCGCGGGCAGTCGCCTGAGCAACGGCTCGTAGGCGACGGTGGACCCGCCGGCCGGGTGGAACACGAAGACCGGTACGGCAGTGGAACCTTCGGGACGCTCGCGCAGGGTTCGCACCAGCCCCTCGATCTTGACGCCGTCCTCGAGGTGCTCGCGCACCTTCTCGGCGAGCTGCTCGACGGTCTCGGAGTCGAGGACGTCGTCGAAGCTCACCTCGCCGCCGGCCCGCTCGGTCAGTCGCGCGGCCAGCTTCTCCGCGGTGTCGTCGTCCAGCACCGGGAGGATGTTGAAGATGCCCTTGGCGGACTTGCCGGTCACCACCGCCCAGGTGGCGAACGTCAGGCGCTCGGCGGCATCGCGCGGCGGGACGTTGATCTCCCCGTCCGACTCGTCCTGCTCCGCCTCGGCGACGATCTCCTCGGCCTCGGCGACGGGGCTGGTGGTCTCGTCCGCCAGCGCGGAATCGAGTGCGGTGGAGGCGGCGGCGAGCTCGGCCTCGGCCTCGGCCTCCTTGTCGCGACGCTGCTGCTCGGCGAGCGCCGCGACCTCCTCGCGGTTCTCGATCGCGTAGCGCAGGTACTTCTCGACCTCGCGTAGGTTCGCGTCGCGCACCGCCTGCAGCTGCAGCTGCGGGATGTCGAACTCGTACTCGACGCGGTTCTTGATCCGGACCGCCATCAGCGAGTCCAGGCCCAGCTCGATCAGCGGGATCTCCGCGGGCAGGTCCTCGGGCGAATACCCCATGGACTCGGCGACGATCAGCGCCAGCCGGTCCTCGAGCCTCTGGCCGCTCTCCGGGTCCCAACGGTCCCCGAACGACTCCTCGACGGCGGGCAGCTCCTCCATCGGCGAGCTGGACCGCTCGGCCGGCGCGGCGACGACGAGCTCGGGCAGCGCCTCACCGGAGGCGACGACGGCGTCGAGCAGCAGCGCGAAATCCGCACCCTGCTTGCCGTGCACCTGCAGCGACGCACCGCCGGGGTGCCGATTCAACGTGGTGGTCAGGGTGCCGGACGCCGGCAGCTCGCCTTGCGTGACAGCGGCCGTCAGCGTGACGTCCGCGAGCACCTGCGCCGCGGCCGCGGTGACCAGCTCGTTCAGGTCGGTGACGGCATCAGCCGCGACCTCCCAGACGTGCCGGCCGTCGGGCAGCGCCACGTGAGCGCCGGGCGGGCGACCGCTGCCGGACGCACCGATCCGGATGTCGAGCCAGTGCTCCTTGCGCAGGAACGCGGTCCGCGGCGGGTTGGCGAAGGCGCCGGCCTCGAACAGCGACGGCAGGTCCACCTTGTGGCCGTGCACGTAGAGCTGCGCCAGCGCGGTGAGGACGCCCAGCTGCTCGTCCTCCTTGCGCTTGAGGGTCGGGATCAGCTGCGCGTCGTGCAGGCCCGCGTCGAACGCGGTCGCCGCCACCGACATCAGCGTGGCCGGGTTCGGTGCCAGCTCCACGAACGTGGTGTGCCCGGCGTCGACCGCCATCCGCACCGCGTTGGTGAAGTACACGCTGTGGCGCATGCCCTTGGTCCAGTACTCGACCTGGTGCACCGGGTCGTGACCCGCGCGGTAGAAGGTCTCCTTGTCCACCGAGGAGTACAGCCCGGCCGTCAGCTTGTGCGGCTCGATGCCGGCCAGCTCCGCGGCCAGCTCGCCGAGGATCGGGTCCACCTGCGAGGTGTGGCTGGCGCCCTTGGTCTGCAGGATCCGGCCGAGCTTCTGCTCCGCCTCGGCGCGGGCCACGATGGCCTCCACCTCGGGCTGCGGTCCGCCGATCACGGTGTGCGTCGGGGCCGCGTACACGCAGACCTCGAGGTGCGGGAAGTCGCCGAGGACGGACTCGATCTCGGCGGCGCTGTACTCGACGAGCGCCATGAGGCGGATGTCGTCGCCGGAGAGCACCGACTCGCCCTCGCCCATGAGGCGCGAGCGGGCGGTGATGACGCGGACCGCGTCCTCGAGCGAGAGCCCGCCGGTGACGTACGCCGCGGCGGCCTCACCCATCGAGTGCCCGACTGCGGCATCCGCGTCGGCGCCGTGGTGGCGGAGCACCGCGGCCAGGCCGATCTGGATGGTGAAGATGCCGACCTGCGAGGTCTCGACGTCGTAGTCGACCGAGTCGTCGAGGAACTTCTCGGCCATCTTGTAGCCGGCCTCGTACTCGATCAGCTCGTCGACCTCGTCGACCGCCTTCCGGAACACGGCGTTGTTCAGGTAGAGCTGCTTGGCCATCTTGCGGTGCTGCGAGCCGAAGCCCGAGAACACCCAGACCGGACCGTTGGTGGCGGGGGCGTCCGCGGAGAGCACGCCCTGACCGGGCTTGCCCGCGGCGACGGCCCGCAGGCCGGTGATGGCCTCGGCGCGGGTGCGGGCCAGCACGACGGCGCGCGAACGGCCGTGGTTGCGGCGGACCAGCGCGCGGCCCAGGTCGGCGAGCTCGGTGGTGCTGCCTTCCTCGGTCTCGAGCCAGTCGGCCAGGTCCGCGGCGGCCCGACGGCGGCGCGAGGGCAGCGCGGCGGAGACTGCGAGCAGCACCGGCATCGGCTCCGCGTCGACCGACTCGGCGGCGACGGGCTCGGCGGCGACGGGCTCGATGCCCATCGACTCGGCGGCGTCGGCGAGCACGCCGGCGGCCTCGGCCACGACGTCGAGCAACTCCGTCGCCTGTGCGTCGTTCTGGTCGTCCTGGCTACCAAGAGTGCTCACAGGCGGCGCAGCCGCCTCGTACTCGCGAACCACCACGTGCGCGTTGGTGCCGCCGAAGCCGAAGCCGGAGACGCCCGCGACGGCGTGGCCGGTGTACCGCGGCCAGTCGGTGGCCTCGGGGATCACCTGGAGGTGCGCCTTGTCGAAGTCGATGTACGGGTTGGGTCCCGCGTAGTTCAGGGAGGCGGGGAGCTTGTCCTCGCGCATCGCCAGGACGACCTTGATCAGGCCGGCGGCGCCCGCCGCGGCCTCCAGGTGGCCGAAGTTCGTCTTCGCGGAACCGAGCAGCGCCGGCTTGTCGGCGTCGCGACCCCGGCCGACCACGCGACCGAGGGCGTCCGCCTCGATCGGGTCGCCGAGGATGGTGCCGGTGCCGTGCGCCTCGATGTAGTCGACGCCGGACGGGGCGATGCCCGCGTCCCGGTACGCCTGCCGCAGTACGGCGGCCTGCGCGTCGGGGTTCGGGGCGAGCATGCCGTTGGAGCGGCCGTCCTGGTTGACCGCGCTGCCCGCGATCACCGCGAGCACCGTGTCGCCGTCGCGTTCGGCGTCCTCGAGCCGCTTGAGCACGACCAGGCCGCCGCCCTCGGCGCGCACGATCCCGTTCGCGTCGGAGGAGAACGCCTTGATCTTGCCGTCCTCGGCGAACATCCCGATCTCGTTGAAACCGAGGCTCGCGGCGGGCGCGACCAGCATGTTGACTCCGCCGGCCAGGGCCAGGTCGGACTCGCCGGAGCGCAGCGACTGCACCGCCTGGTGCACCGCCACCAGCGACGACGAGCACGCGGTGTCCAGCGCCACGGACGGGCCGCGGAAGTCGAAGAAGTAGGAGACGCGGTTCGCGACGATCGCGGTCGAGGTGCCGGTCAGCGCGTACGGGTGCGCGTGCACCGGGTCGCTGACGGCGAGCAGCTGGTAGTCGTTGGCGGAGCTGCCGATGAACACGCCGACCTGCTCGCCCTTGAGCCCGCTGGCCGGGATCCGGGCGTGCTCGAGCGCCTCCCAGGTCAGCTCCATCGCCAGGCGCTGCTGCGGGTCGACGTTCTTGACCTCGAGCGGCGACAGCGCGAAGAACTCCGCGTCGAAGCCCTTCACGTCGTCGAGGTAGCCGCCCTTGGTGTTGGCCTTCGCGATGGCGTCCGCGACCATCGGGTCCGCGGCGAACTCGTTCCAGCGGCCCTCGGGCAGCTCGGTGACGGCGTCCCGGCCCTCGATGAGCAGCTGCCACATCTCGTCGGGTGTCTGCCCGGTCCCGGGGAACCGCGTGGACATGCCGACGATCGCGATGTCGTGCGACTGCGAGGTGTCCTTGATCGCGTAGTACGAAGCATCCTCGGCGACGTCCGCGACCTCCGGCTCACCCTCGACGATCAGGGTGGCCAGCGAGGCGATGGTCGGGTGCTGGTAGACGACGGTGGCGGCCAGCGTGATGCCGACCAGCTCCTCGATCTCGCCGGACAGCGCGACGGCGTCGCGGGACGACAGCCCGAACTCCTCCATCGGACGATCGTCGGAGATCTGACTCACCGGTTGCCCGGTGGCCTCGGCCACCCAGTTCCGTAGCCATTCGCGCAGCTGCGCGACTGTCATCTCTGTTTCAGCCATCACTCATCACGCTACCCGTCGGGAAGGAACTGGAAGTCACACGCTGTCGGGGAAGGCTGTCTGCGTGTATCCGCCGCGCAGGGTGCCCTCGATGTAAGCGGCCTTGCAGGCCCGCCGTGCGATCTTGCCGCTGGAGGTACGCGGGATCGACCCCGCGGGCACCAGCAGGATGTCGCGCGCCGTGACGCCGTGGCGGGTGGAGATCGCGGCCCGGACCGCGTCCGCGATCGGACCCTGCTCCGCCTTGCCTGCGCCCGGTGCCCGCTCCGCGACGAGCACCAGCTGCTCGGACGCGTCGTCCTCGTCGAAGGTGAGTCCGCCGGCGCCGGCCTCGAACACCTCCTTGGGGAGCTGGTTGGCGGGAACCGCGAACGCCGCGACGAAGCCGGGGCGCAGCGCGGTGCTGGCCTCCTGGGCCGTCGCCTCGAGGTCCTGCGGGTAGTGGTTGCGGCCGTCGACGATCACCAGGTCCTTGACGCGACCGGTGATGTACAGCTCGCCGTCGACGTAGACGCCGTAGTCGCCGGTGCGCATCCAGGTCGCGTCGTCGGGCGCGCCGGCGGCATGGCTGCCCCCGTCGAGCGTGGAGGAGAGCCGGTTGTGGAAGGTCTGCTCGGTCTCCTCGGGACGGCCCCAGTAGCCCTTGCCCATGTTCTTGCCGTGCAGCCAGATCTCGCCGACGTGATCGTCGGGCAGTTCGCCGCCGGTCTCGGCGTCGACGATCGCGGCCCACTGGCTGCGCGCGACGTAGCCGCAGGACACCTGGGCGATTGCGCCCGGGGCGTCCTTGTCGACCTTCACCATGCGACCGCGGTTCAGCTCGTCGCGGTCGACGTAGATGACCTTGGCCTCGTCGCTGTGCTTGGTGGAGGAGACGAACAGCGTCGCCTCGGCCATGCCGTAGGACGGCTTGATCGCGGTCTTGGGCAGTCCGTACGGACCGAACGCGTCGTTGAACTTGCGCATCGACGAGGTGGTGACCGGCTCGCTGCCGTTGATCAGGCCGATGACGTTGCTCAGGTCGAGGCTCTCGCCGTCCTTGGGCAGGCCGCGGGCGGCGGCGTGCTCGAACGCGAAGTTCGGTGCCGCGGCGAAGGTGCCCGCGCCGTCGGTGATGGCGGCGAGTTCCTTGATCCAGCGGTAGGGACGCGCCACGAAGGCGCGCGGGCTCATGATGGTGATGTACTTGCCGCCCAGCGCCGGCAGGATCACCGTGAGCAGCCCCATGTCGTGGAACAGCGGCAGCCAGGTGACGCCGCGGGAGTCGGTGGTCAGTTCGATGGCGTCGACCATCTGCAGCGCGTTGGTGCCGACCGCGCGGTGGGTGATCTCCACGCCCGCGGGCACCCGGGTCGAGCCCGAGGTGTACTGCAGGTAGGCGATGTCGTCGAGGTCGATCTCCGGGTAGACCCAGGTCTCGCCGACGGTGTCCGGGATCGCGTCGACGGCGATGATCCGCGGCCGTTCCGCCGCGGGCAGGTGACGGAACAGCTGGCGCACGCCCGCGGCCGACTGGGTCGCGGTGAGGATCGCCGACGGCTTGCAGTCGCCGAGGACGGCGTAGAGACGGTCTCCGTGACCGGGCTCGTCCGGGTCGAACAGCGGCACCGCGATGGTGCCCGCGTGCATGGCAGCGAAGAAGGAGACGACGTAGTCGAGGCCCTGCGGGGCCAGGATGGCCACCCGCTGACCGGGCTCGGTGACCTGCTGCAGACGGGCCGCGACCGCGCGGAGACGGTGACCGAACTGATCCCAGGTGAGCTCCTGGACCTCACCGTCGCGCTCGCGGGAGTAGTCGATGTAGCGGTATGCCAGCTCGTCCGAGTTTTCCCGGGTGTGCCGTTCGACGTGGTCGACGAGGGTACTGCCAGGCATCATCCTGATCTGACCGTCTTCGTCGATGTAGTCATCGAATTGCTGGTTCATACCTTCTTCTCCTCCAAGGCAAGCCCTCGGTGCGACGTGGTCCCGACAGGCTCATCCCCACGGGCCGCGGGGGGATCGTGCAATCGTCTCTACTGGTTGTTTCGCATATCTCGTAACGGTAACGAATCGGTTCGTAGTCCAAACCAACAGCATGTTACAGACACCGCGCGGTGCGAGGGCGAATCTGCTCACTCGCCCTTGAGCTCGGTGATAACTGGCGCGAAGGCTTCCATCTGCGTCGGGAAGATGCCGACGTAAGACATCGAGGTACGGGCGCGAACCGCGCGAATCTGGTCGGCGATTTCCTCGTAACTGCCGAATGCCAGGTACGGCGAATTCAGAATGTCCTCGACGGTGAGCTTCACGTCGACCTCGATGTTCGGCGGGTAGCCGTTGTCCAGGGCGGCCAGCGCCATCTCCGCCATCGCCTCCCGATCGTCGGTCGGCACGATGGTGGTGATCGTCCAGTTCAGCTCGATGTCGTCGAACCGGTCGCCGGCCGCCTCCCGGATCTTGTCCACCCGGGCGGCGGTGGCCTCCATGGTGATGCCGGACAGCAGCATCTTGCCTTCCTTGTTGCTCGGGGCGGCCACCGAGATGATGTCGGCGTACTTGGCCGCCAACGCGAGCATCTTCGGGCCGCCGCCGCCGACCACGATCGGCGGGCGCGGGCCCTGACGCGGCCGCGGGCTGCCCTTGAGCCCGTTGATCTGGAAGTACTTGCCCTGGAAGTTGCACTCCTGACCACGCAGCAGGGTGTCCAGGATCTGCAGCGTCTCCTCCAGCTTGGCGATGCGCACGCCGGGGCTGTCGTAGGCGATGCCGCCCTTGTCGAACTCTTCCTTCATCCAGCCCGCGCCGATGCCCAGTTCCAGCCGTCCACCGGAGAGCACGTCGATGGTCGCGGCGTCCTTGGCCAGGACGGCGGGGTGACGGAAACCGTTTGCGAGCACCGCGGTTCCGATGCGGATCTTGTCCGTGGCGACGGCGAGCGCGCCGAGCGCGGCGATCGGCCCGACCTGGTTGCCCAGGTGGTCGGGAATCATGAAGCTGTCGTAGCCGAGTTCCTCGGCCTTCTGCGCCAGCTTGACGAATCGGCGGGCCCCGCCCTCCTCGGCGTTGCCCTCACCGCCCGCGGCGAACCGGAACTTGCGCGGCGCAGCGGCGTCGGCGGAACTCATCGATCACTTCTCCTGAAGACTGGGCAGAACGGCGGGGGCCAGGCCTGGCCGTGGCAGCTGGCCGACTGGTCACTCTATCGGGTCCGTGTCCCCCGGTCGCTAATCGTGCGCGGGGGTCGGCGCGGATCGCACCTTGTCGGCGGCCCAGTCTGTCATCCAGACCGTGGCCGTGGTGCCGCTTTGATCCACCACGAAGGTGTTGTAGAGGGCGTGGACGGGATTGTTCACGTACTCCCCGATCCGAGCCAGGCTCGCGAGCATGTTGCCCGGCTTGAACGCGTTCGGCGGGGCGTCGCAGATGCCGTCGGTGGGCGCACATATCTGCACCACCCGGTCGGCCAGCGCACCGAATCCGCCGGGCCGGGGGCCGGTCATCGTGATGCCCGGCACCTTCAGCCCCGCCAACGAGAGCTCCGCGCCGACACCGGCCACCGGCGGGCCGATCGTCGGGGCGGCCGCCGGGTCGCGCCTGCCGTCGGCGATCACCCCGACGCCCAGCACCAGGTCCTGCGGGACCGGGCCGTTACCGGCCCCGATGCTCGCCGCGAGGTCGCCCGCGATGACCGCACCCTGCGAGAAACCCATCAGCACGAAGCTGGTCAGCGGGCACTCGGCGTGCATCGACGCCATCACCTCGGTGGCCTTCGCCGTGCCCTCGCCGCGGCTCTTGTTGTACGACATCTGGCCGTCCGGCGGCAGCGCCACCGGGTTCGAGAACTGCGCCACGTACGGAACCGTGTAGACCTGCGCGCGCTGACCGGGGAACTCGGCCTCCAGCGGGCGGGTGACGTTGAGCATCAGCGAGGCCGGATTGGCCGTCGGGTTGAACGGGTCGTCCACGGAGCTGGACTCCCAGGTGCCGGGGATCGACACCACCTGCACGTCGGGACAGGACGCCGGCTGCGCGCTGGGCCGTTCCGGCGGCGCCGGCGGTCCGGGCGGCGGCGACGGCACCCGGCCGGCCAGCAGGTACCAGGCCACCAGCGCCACGAGGGCGACCAGGAGCGCCACGATGACCACGACCACCAGTCGCAGCAACCGGCTCCCTGCCGACTTCCGGCCCTTCCTCGCGGCGCCCATCGTCGACTACTTGCAGTACGTCTTGGTCGCGGCGGCGATGTAGACGCCGGCGGCCCGCGCCGCCTCTTCCGGTGAGACCGTCGCGCCGCTCATCCCGGCCTCGACGCCCGCCATGCCGGTCACGTACGCGGTGACCTCGTCGGCCGGACGGTTGTTGGCCTGCGCCGCGCAGATGTAGTTCGCGGTGGAGATCGCGATGTCGCCACCTTCGGCGGGCGTCACGCCGCCGGCCTTGAGCGCGTCGAGGAATTCCTGGCCCCGCTCGTCGACCGCGGGGGCCTCGGTGGGACCGGGGAAGCCACTGGGCACCGACTCCGGGGTCTCCGGCGGGGCCGTCGCGGCGACCGCGGGCGGCGTGTAGGGCGGCACCTCGATGTCGGTCTTGAGCGGCGGCACCGTCGCCGACCCGGGCGACTGGGCGGTCGTCAGGGTGGGGGTGCTGCTCGCCGTCGAGTCGTCGCTGCCGCAGCCCGCGAGCACGCCGACGGAGACCGCCAGCATCGCGCCGAGGGCCAGGGCCCGCGCCAGGGGCTTACGCGTGGAATCGAGCATTGTCTGTGTCAGTCCTCGGGGTCGGGGTGGTGGCCGCCGCGTTCGGCTGCCGTGCGAATCGGAATCGAGCGTACCGACAACAGCGGGCCGGGACCGGAGACGAACGCCGGTCACGACCCGCTGCCTGGTGATCTAGCGGAAGTGGAGGTCGCCCCGGTCGCCGGCCGTGGTGATGCTGCCGCCCTGGAAGTCCTGCTGGACCCCGCCGGGGATGTCGCGCGCGTCACCGATCGGGAAGCCGAGTCGACCGTTCTCGTAGCCCTGGCTCTTCCAGGCGTCGAAGACCGGACCGTTCTTGACGGACCAGGCACCGCTGAGCGGCGACCAGTAGATGTTGCCACCGTCGAACGCGTTGAAGCGGCCGCCGTCCTTGACGGGGATCTCACTGGTCTTGGGGAAGCCGAGCCAGCCGTTCTCGTAGCCCATCGAGCCGTACTTCTGCATGATCAGGCCCTGCACGGCGTTGGCGCCGTTGGCCGGGCTCCAGTACATGGCCCCGATCTCGAAGCCCTGCACCGCGCCGTCCTTGCCGGGGGTGTTGATCTCGTCGGCCGACGGGTACCGGAGCGGACCGCCCTCCCAGCCCTGCTTGGCCCACTCGTCCCTGATGGCGCCGCGGACCGCGTGTGCACCGGTCTGCGGGGTCCAGTAGATCGAGCCTGCCTGGAAGTGGTTGTACCGGCCGCGGCCGTCCGGGGTGCCGGTCTCGCTGGTGGTGGGCATACCGAGCGGGCCACCGGGGCCGCCCATGGCCTGGTAGGCGCCGCCGATCATGCCGGCCACCACCTGGGCGCCGGTGCCACCGGAGAAGAAGATCCGGCCGTTGCGGAAGTCCTGCGCGACACCGCCGGGCACGCCGTACTCGCCGGTGACACAGCCACCGAGCCACGGGTTGGCGTTCGCGACGGGCGCGATGGCGCCGCCGGGCGCACACGCCGGGGCGTCCACCGGGACACCGAGCGTGTTGGCCACCTGCGGCCAGGCCTGGTGCAGCTCGAACTGCCAGTACGGCCACGAGTGGGTTCCGGACGGGCGGTAGTTCACCTGCGCCGGGATCCCGAGCTTGTTCAGCTTGGTCGCGAAGTTCTGCGAGGTGAGCCGGGACAGGATCTCGAGGCCCATGCCCGCGTAGTTGGTCGACACGCCGGGGATGCCGGACGGCTGGTCGTACGGGCCGGTCATGCCGCTGCCGCTGGAGATGTAGAGGCTGATGCCCTTGAGCTTCTCGGCCTGCACGTACGGGTCGTGTGCCGCCCACTCGGGGTTGCTCGGTGCGCCCCACATCTTCGCGGCGTTGTACTTGCCTGCGTCGGTCATCGCGTACTGGACTGCCTGCGGCATGCCCAGCGAGGTGGTGGTCAGGATGCCGGAGAAGGAACCGGCGAACTTGAAGAAGTCCGGGTTGCGGGCGGCCAGCGCCATCGCGGCGGTGCCGCCCATGGACAGGCCGATGACGCCACGGGTGTCCGTGGTCCTCAGGCTGTTCTGCAGCACCGGCGGAAGTTCCTTGGTCAGGAACGTCTCGAGCTGGTAGTTCTTGCCGTTGTCCGGCTCCAGCCAGTCGGAGTAGAAGCTGGACTCGCCGCCGACGGGCAGGATCACGTTGACGTTCTTGTCCGCGAAGAAGTTCGCGGCGTCCGTCTCGATGGTCCAGCCGCTCTCGTCGTCCCGCGCGCGCAGGCCGTCGAGCATGTACAGCGCCGGGAAGGTCGCGTCGGGCTTGGCATTCCAGTCACGCGCGAGCAGCACCTGCACCTGGAAGGGTGCGCCCATCGCCGGGGAGTCGACCCACAGGGCCACCCGGCGGTCGGTGATCCACTGCACCTTGGAGACGCCGGGGATCGACTGGTTCGGGGCCGGGGCGGACCGGGCGGTCGCGGCACGCGGCGGCGGGGCCGGAGCCTCCGTGGTCGTGGTCGGAGCCTCGGTGGTGGTCGTGGTCGTCGGCGCCGCCGTGGTGGTGGTGGTGGTGGTGGTGGCCTTCGGCGTGGTGGTGGCCTTCTGCGCCGTGGTGGCCTTCGGCGCGGTCGTCTCGGCGACAGTCGTCTTGTCCAGCGGGACCAGACTCTCGTCGTCGGAGTCCGTGGTGGTCGGCGCCGCGGTGGTCGTGGTCGTCGTCGTGGTGTCGGCGGGGGCCGCGTTCGCCACGGTGGTGAGCCCGGCGGCGGTCGGCAGCACCAACGCGGCCGCCAGCAGCCCCAGGGCGCGCCCGCGACGAGTCCTGCCGGACGCCGTCCCCTCGGGCCCGAAGCCCGGCTTCCTCAGTGCTGGTCGCATCTGACGGTGACTCACTTTCTGCTCTTCGGCCACACTGCTCGTCGGCTCGACACTCGGATCTCGGTCAACCCCCGGCCCGGGCGACGCCACACGTGGACGCCAGCCGCTCGTGATTCTTTCTACACGTCGGCGAACGGCCGAGCCGGGTGACTCGCTGTGACCGGTGGTGCAATTGTTACTTCTGTTCAGCTTCCGGATACGGCAATGCCGCCCCACACGGCCGGTAGGTCGGGTGGAGCGGCATCATCGAGTCACGGTGCTGGGACGAACCCGGTCACCAGGCGTTCAGGGTGTCCAGGATCTGGCCCCGGGCCTTGAACAGCTCGGCGGACCAGTACGGCCACGAGTGCGTTCCGTTGGACGGGAAGCTGTACGTCGCCGGGATGCCGAGGGTGGCCAGGCGGACCTGGAAGGCCCGGCTGTTCGCCAGCGCCAGCGCCTCGAGCGCCATGCCGTTGGCGGTGTTGTAGTAGTCGATCGCCTTGCTCGGGTGGTCGTACTGACCGGGCAGGCCGCTGGCCGAGGACACGTACATCGACAGGTCCTTGAGCTTCGGCGCGAAGACGAACGGGTCGTTGCGCAGCCACGACTTGCTCCACGGCGGGCCCCACATGGAGTCCACGTTGTAGCGGCCGGCGTCGAGCATCGCGACGCGGATGGCCTCACGCATGCCGGGCGCCGAGATGTTCAGGTAGCCCGAGAGCGATCCCGCGAACTTGAACTGGTCGCGGTGGTACGCGGCCAGGGTCAGGGCGGCGGAGCCACCCATCGACAGGCCGAGGATGCCGTTGTTGGTCCGCGAGACGCCACGCGTAGCGAGGTAGTCCGGCAGTTCCTTCGTGAGGAAGGTCTCCCACTTGTAGGTGACCTGCTGGCCGTTGAAGTTCGACGGCGCCATCCAGTCGCTGTAGAAGCTGGACTCGCCGCCGACCGGCATCACCAGGGTGATGTTGTCGTTGCGGTACTGGTCGAGCGCGTTGGTCTCGAACGTCCAGGCGTTGCGGTCGCTACGGGCGCGCAGGCCGTCGAGCAGGTACAGCGCGGCGCTGCCACCACGGGCAGCCCACTGGATCTGAACCTTGATGGGGCCCATCGAGGACGGGACCATCACCTCTTCGAATCCGCCCGACGGGGCGCGGTGCGCGATCGGTGCGGCGCCTGCAACAGCGGTACCCGCAATACCAGCGGCTAGGGGCAGGACGAGCGCCGCGGCCGACAGGCCGAGAACGCGTCGCTTGAGGCGTTCAGAGAACCTCGGTCTGCCTATACGCATGAATATTGCTCTCTTTCTTTTACTGCGGTGCCCGCCAGCGGCGGCACGGCGATCGGCGTCGGCCACGTCATTCCGTCCCCACACATGTGAAAACGGCAGTGGTACTGCTCAAGGTCACACTGCGCTCGGTGGACTGTATGTCACCGAACCGACTCTGACAACAGAGCCGCTGTGGCTGTCTGTGACCGCGTTGCACACTCTCATTTCATCGGCCCACGAGGACCCATCGTTACACAAACGAGATAAATTCGCCGTGCACGATCACCTCTACCTGGGCTCGACCGGCGGCGGTGGCGTGAGCCCACACCGCTCGATCTCGTACTCCGGGACGCGGTCGAATCTGTACCCCGCATAGTCGAAGGCCTTCTTCAGGTTCCGGACGAACAGTGGCCGGCTCAACTCGCCCCGGTACGACTGCAGCAGCTCCTCGGTTTCCGGACAGGTCAGCGCGACCTTCGCCTGCCGCACCCAGTCCTCGTCGAGGTACCAGGGCAGCCAGGGATGCACGTCCACCATCCCGGTGTCCGCGACCACCCAGTCCGGGTAGAGGGCCTTGTCGTGACCGATCCGGCCGTCGTCGAGGCGCTCGGTGTGGGCGGCCAGCGGGTACGCCAGCCCCATCTGGTCCAGCACCCGGACGTCGAGGCCGACGTTCATGCTCGTCATGCCCAGGTTCAGGAAGTAGACGACGTGGCCGACGCCACCCTCCGGGATCGGCGCCGGCGGCGGCACCACGTCCCAGTAGGTGTACGCGGCGGCCGGCAGCAGCACCCCACCGTCCGGAGTGTTCGCGATCGCCTCGACCATCGCGCGCATCCGCGGGTAGTCGAGGTAGTCCTCGGACCGGATCGGGTGCTCGTGACCGGTGTTGAGTATGTAGAAGGCGCGCTCGTCGACGATGCCGGACTTGCCGACGACGGTGCCGTTCGGCATGCCGGTCACAGTGGACACCGAGATCGCCCACACGACCGTCGCGAGCCAGGCCAGCGACCCGGCCGCGAACAAGGCGGTCGCCGGGGTCTTGCCCCACTGCCCGCGGGCGGGTACCCGAACCGGCAGGACCGCGATGGGCAGGATCAGGCAGAAGAGGGCGGGCAGCAGGACCCGGCCGTGCATGAAGTCGCCGCCGACGCGCACCGAGTAGACGGCCAGCAACAGGCCGGCACCCAGCATGAGGAGGACCACGGCGGTGGGGGTGTGCAGCCGCTGAGTCAGCGGGGCACGGACGCCGGTCCGGTCTGCCGCCGCCTTCTCCTTGCTGTCGGCGGGCGAAACCTTGCGGCCGAGCAGCACCCAGCCGACGTAGCCGCCGACCACCAGCAGCGGCAGCCACAACCAGTACGGGCCCACGAGGTTCCACAGGTAGGCGAAGCCCTGCGACCACTTGGCGCCGCCCGCGTCCTTGGAGACGGCGGTGTTGGGGTAGGGCAGGGCGTAGTAGCCCATCCGCCAGATCTGGTAGCCGACCGGCAGTGCGCCGGCGACGGCGACGATCGAGACGCGCCGCTGCCAGCTGCCCGGTGTGAGGAAGATCATCAGCAGGGCCAGACCGGCCACGATCACCATCTCGGGGCGGACCAGCGGCCCCAGCCCGGAGACGAAGGCGAGCACCAGCACCCGAACGGTGGTCGGCTCCCGCTGCGACCACTGCACCAGCAGCAGCCACACCAGCGAGATCCAGAAGATGACAAGGCAGGTCTCGAGCCCGGAGGTGGCGAAGTCACGGGCGGGCGGGATCGCGATGTAGGCGAGGGCACCGGCGGGCAGCAGCAGGGTGGACCGGCCCAGTGCGCCGGCCCGGTTGTTCCAGAGAGAACCGGCGCCCAGCATGCCCAACGCGATCGCGGCACCGGAGAGGACCAGGGCCAGCGTGAGCACCACGTACTCGAGCCGGATCTCGGTCAACCAACCGAAGGCGTAGACCAGGTACGTCCATACGGTGCTGGTGTTGGCCTCCACCCGCTCGCCGGCGTTGAACACCGGCCCGTTGCCCGCCAGCAGGTTCCGCACCGTCCGCAGCACGATCAGGCCGTCGTCGGCGATCCACCGACGCTGCCAGGCGCCCCAGAAGAAGAGGGCAGCGGTCAGCGCGACCCCGCCCAGGTACACCCACCGGGCCAGAGACCTCGGCAGCGGCTGGTCGGCGGGGTCGCCGGCCGCCGCGGACCCCGCGGAACGTGCGGTGTCAGGCGAGGTAGACAGCGACACCCACCGCTCCGATCCAGGCCAGCGCGAGGAACTGCAGCACCCGGTCGCCCAGCGCGATCTCCTCCGGCTCGCCGGCCTCGCCGCCGTCGACGTCCACGGCGTAGCGCAGGATCGCGATGGTGAACGGGATCATCGAGATGGCGAACCAGTTGGTGCCGTTCGCCTGGTCCCGCTCGAAGGCCCACAGTCCGTAGCAGATCACCACCGCCGTTGCGGACAGCGTCCACACGAAACGCAGGTAGGTGCCGGTGTAGTACTCGAGGGACTTACGGATCTTGGCGCCGGTGCGCTCGGCCAACTGCAGTTCCGCGTAGCGCTTGCCCGCCGCCATGAACAGCGAGCCGAAGGCCATGATCAGCAGGAACCACTGCGAGAGCGGGATCTCGGCGGCCACACCACCGGCGATCGCACGCAGCAGGAAGCCCGAGGACACGATGCAGATGTCGAGCACGGCCTGGTGCTTGAGGCCGAAGCAGTACGCGAGCTGGATGGCGATGTAGACGCCCATCACCAGCGCGAGCTGCCAGTTCGCCAGGAACGAGATGCCGATCGCGCCGACGAGCAGCACGACGGCCATCGCGTAGGCGAGGTTGACCGGCAGCACGCCGGCGGCGATCGGGCGGAAGCGCTTGGTCGGGTGCGCCCGGTCCGCCTCCACGTCCATCGCGTCGTTGACGAGGTAGATACCGGACGCCGCCATGCAGAACACGACGAACGCCAACGCCACCGGCACGAGCACGTCGACCTCGGTGACGGACCCGGCCGCCAGCGGCGCGGCCAGCACCAGGACGTTCTTGACCCACTGCCGCGGGCGGACCGCCTTGACGATCCCTCCCAGCAACGTCTTGGGGGGCCCGGCGACCTCGGACGGCTCCTCGCTCATTTCTCTCCAAACTTCTTTTCGGCACGCAGAACCACTGCGGCCGAGGCTGCGCCCAGGGCGGATCCGGCAAGCACATCGGTCGGGTAGTGCACGCCGAGAACGAGCCGCGAGAGCAGCATCGGAGGCACCAGCACCGCGGGCAAGGGTAGACCGGTCAGACGACCGAGGAGTACCGCGGCGGCCGTCGTCGACGTCGCGTGCGACGACGGAAAGCTCAGCTTGCTCGGCGTCGACACGTTGACCTGCACCGAGGGGTCGTTCGGGCGGGCCCGGCGGACGACACGCTTGATCACGATGGACGCCGCGTGCGCGCCGACCGCGCCGACCGCGACACCGGCCCACTGGCGGCGGCGACGGGGGTCGACGACGGCGCCGACGCCGGCGATCGCGACCCAGCCGAGCGCGTGCTCACCGAAGTGGGACATGCCACGGGCGGCGGCGATCACGCCGGGCTTGGCACCGACCGTGCCCTGCACCGCGTTGAGCACCCGCACCTCGGCAGCCGACTCAGGCCTTGTACTGGAAGACACTTTCCCACCTCTCCTTGCTGGTCAGCGCCGGCACCGCGGCCGCGTACTCGGCCTTGAGCTCCGGGAACCGGGCGGCCAGCTCGCGGCGCAGCCGCAGGGCCTCCTTCAGCAGGGCCCAGGCCTGGCGCGGGTCGCGCTTGCGGTAGACGACGCCGCGACCGTCTGCGGTGGTCACGGTGACGCCGTCGACCTGCGAGAGCAGGAACCAGCGGGCGTCGAGCGTCGGGACGTTCAGCTGCGGGCGCTCGTGGTGCTCTTCGACGGCGGGCTTCAGGTTGTGCACCAGGCCCTTGCCGAGCCGGACGAGCTTCGCGAGCGGGCCGTGGGGTTCGCCCACCGCGCCGACACCGGCGCCGGACGGCAGCGGCAGGCTGGTCGAGGACGGCACCACCACGGCGTCGGGGAACTCCTCACGCAACGCGCGGACCTCGCCGAGCGCGGTGGGCAGCAGCTCGACGATGTGCTCCGGGCCGCCGAGGAAGTCCGCGATCGCGCGGTTCTGGATGGCGACGGTGGAGTACTCGAGGCAGAGCAGGTGCTTGACCGTGGCCTTGACGGTGTCGAGCACCAGGCCCCGGCCGTTGCCCGGCATGTACAGCGACGCCACCACCAGGCGGTTGCGCAGGTGGAAGTAGGCCTGCCAGTCGATGGCGTCGTCCTTGTCGGACCAGGCCATGTGCCAGATCGCCGCGCCCGGCATGGTGACGGTCGGGTAGCCCGCCGCCCGAGCGCGCAGCCCGTACTCGACGTCGTCCCACTTGATGAACAGCGGCAGCGGCTGGCCGATCTCCTCCGCGACGACGCGCGGGATCATGCACATCCACCAGCCGTTGAAGTCGACGTCGATGCGCCGGTGCAGCAGCTTCGAGTTCTCCCGGTCGCTGAGCGGGTACTTGGAGAAGTCGTGGTCGTACTCGACGTTGGGCGCCGCGGACCACATGAAGTTGCCGCGGTTGATCACCTCGCCCATCGTGTGCAGGTGACTGCGCTCCTGCAGGTTGAGCATCTGCCCGCCGACCAGCATCGGCGACTTCGCGAACCGGGACATCGCCAGGGCGCGCAGGATCGAGTCCGGCTCGATCTCGATGTCGTCGTCCATGAACAGGATGTGCTGGCAGTCAGTGGTCTTCAGGGCCTCGTACATGATCCGGCTGTAGCCGCCGGAGCCACCGAGGTTGGCCTGGTCGTGCATCGCGAGGCGATCGCCCAGCACCTCCGCCGCGGCCGCGAAGCCCGGCTCGTCGCGGGCCTTGCGGGTGCCCTGGTCGGGCACGATGACAGCCTTCAGCACGTCCAGCACCAGCGGGTCGGAGCCCAGTGCGGTCAGGGCCTTGACGCAGTCCGTGGGGCGGTTGAAGGTCGGGATGCCCAGCGCGACGCTGGCCTCACCGGGCGCCTCGACCGGGGCGAACCAGCCGGCACTCTCCACCGTCACCGCGGTGTCACTGGTGATGTCGAACCAGATCCAGCCGCCGTCCTCGAACGGCGCCAACTCGACCTCGAACTCCAGGGCGGTGTCCCCGTCCTCGAACTCCTTGCCCTCCACGTGGATTCGCGAGGAGTCGGCCTTGGAGCGGTACACGTCCACCCGGCAGTGCCCGCTGAGCTCGAGCCGCAGCACCACGGAGCCGAGGATGCTCCAGCGCCGCCAGTAGCTGGCCGGGAAGGCGTTGAAGTAGGTGCAGAACGACACCTCGGACTCGGCACCGATCGACAGCGCGGTACGCGAGAGGGCGTGCGCGCGAGCGGAATTGGTGCTCGACTCCTCGAGGTACAGGGTGCGCACGTCGAGCGGCTCGCCCGGTCGCGGCAGCAGCACCCGCTGCAGCAGCGCCTTGCCGCGCAGTTCGACGTGGTCGTCGGCGGTCGCGTCCGCCTCGATCAGGTGCCGCGCGCTCATTCGGCGGTCCCGTTGGCGAGGGGCGCGCCGGTCTCGAGGTGCGGGCGCAGGGTGTTGTCGAACATGCTCAGGGCGCTGGCGATGGCCATGTGCATGTCCAGGTACTGGTAGGTGCCCAGACGCCCACCGAAGAGCACCTTCTGCTCCGCGGTCTCCTGCTTGGCGCGGGCGCGGTACGCCTCGAGCTTCTGCCGGTCCTCGGGGGTGTTGATCGGGTAGTACGGCTCGTCCGTGGACTCGGCGAACCGGGAGAACTCACGCATGATGACGGTCTTGTCCGCCGGGTACTCCCGCTCGGGATGGAAGTGCCGGAACTCGTGGATTCGGGTGTACGGCACGTCCGCGTCGTTGTAGTTCATCACCGGGGTGCCCTGGAAGTCACCGGTCGGCAGCACCTCGGTCTCGAAGTCGAGGGTGCGCCAGCCCAGCTCGCCGTCGGCGTAGTCGAAGTAGCGGTCCAGCGGTCCGGTGTAGACGATGGGTGCGTCGGGGCTGACCGCGCGCAGCTCGTCGCGGACGTCGAACCAGTCGGTGTCGAGCCGGACGTCGATGCGCTCGTCGGTGACCATGTTCTCGAGCCACGCGGTGTAGCCGTCGACCGGCAGTCCCTCGTAGGTGTCGCTGAAGTAGCGGTTGTCGAAGGTGTACCGCACCGGCAGTCGGGTGATGTTGCCGGCGGGGAGGTTCTTCGGGTCCGTCTGCCACTGCTTGGCGGTGTACGCCTTCATGAACGCCTCGTAGAGCGGGCGGCCGATGAGGCTGATCGCCTTCTCCTCGAAGTTCTTCGCGTCCTTGCTGTCGACCTCGGCCGCCTGCTCGGCGATCAGCGCGCGCGCCTCGTCGGGGGTGAAGTACCGGCCGAAGAACTGCGAGACCAGGCCCAGGCCCATCGGGAACTGGTAGGCCTGGCCCTTGTGCATCGCGAAGACGCGGTGCTGGTAGCCCGTGAACTCGGTGAACTGGGTGACGTAGTCCCAGACCCGCTGGTTCGAAGTGTGGAACAGGTGCGCGCCGTACTGGTGCACCTCGATGCCGGTTTCCGGCTCGGGCGCCGAGTAGGCGTTGCCGCCGAGGTGGTTGCGGCGGTCGAGGACCAACACCCGCTTGCCGAGCTGGGTCGCGGCCCGCTCGGCGATCGTCAGTCCGAAGAATCCTGAACCTACGATGATCAGGTCGTACGGGCCGGAGGTCACGGAGTTCTCGGTAACAGAGGTCACGGCGAACCAGGGTATCCGACAGAACTGTCGGCGCTGATCGGACGCCCGGCGCGCTACCGGAAGGTGCGTCCGACGTACACCCGTAGCGCGTCACGGACGAAGGTCGCGCCGGCGAGGCCGCCGTACTTCGCGGCAAACCGCTGGTCGGTGACGTACATCTCCGCCAGGCTCAGGACGTAGTCCCGGTCCGGCGCCGCGCCGTGGCCCGGCGTCCCGGGGATGCCGCTCAGCCACTCGACGTGCCGGCGCGCCAACTCGGCGACCGCGGGCAGGCCCAGGCCCAGCTCGCGCAGCAGCAGGATCCGCTGCAGCCGCACGAGGGAGTCCCGGTCGTAGTACCGGTAGCCGTTGACGCCGGTGCGGCTCAGCGTTACCTGTGTGTCGGTTCGACATGTCCAGGATGGAAGTTGACGTTGCGTCAAGGTCAAGGTCGAGTTGGCGCGTCCCCGGATCTACGCGCGGTGCAGCGCCCACGCCCGCGCGGCGTCGACCGGGTGGCCTCCGGGAATCGGCAGGAAGTGCTCCAGCTGCCAGGCCTGCGTGGCGCCGGCCTGGCGACTGCTCGTCGTCACCCACTGCGGGTAGACGCGGATCGCCCGCTTGCCGCCCACGCCGGCTCGCGAGAGCACGCCACGCTCGCGCAGGACCTCATGGGAGAACACGAACTGACCGAAGTGGTCGCCGTCGCGGCAGCTGACGACGAACAGGTCGACGGGGTCGGCGGCGTCGAAGGGCGCGATGGGACCCGGGCCGGGCCGCTTCCACAGCGTCACGAACTGCCCGACCTTCGTCGGTGTGATCCTTGCGACGCGGTACCTGACCGCCCGGCCGTCGAGGGTGAACTCGTACGCCCCGTACGCCGCACTCTCCGGCTCGGGCACCGGCCTCGAACAGGCGAACCCGCAGGGGTCGTACAGCCGCGTCCTCGCCGCCAGCAGGTCGGCGTGAACCCCGGGCCAGGCCGCCGGATTCGAGTTCTCGCGCCCGGCAGGGTCGGTCATGGTCGTCCTCGTTTCGTGCTCGTCGACGCGCTGGGCGCCGGTGGCGGGGCGCCGCGCCCGACCACTTCGGACAGCCTTGCATTGCTGGTAGCGGCCCCTCGCAGCCACTAGCGTTCCGGCCATGAGCACCGACTCGGGGGACGTGTCGACCGCCCCGGAACCCCACGACGCCGAACCGCACGGCCAGGGCCTCTACGCCAAGCTGAACTGGCTGCGGGCCGGGGTCCTCGGTGCCAACGACGGCATCGTCTCGACGGCGGGCCTGGTGGTCGGTGTCGCCGCCGCGACCACCGACCGCGGGTCGATCCTCACCGCCGGCATTGCCGGGCTCGCCGCGGGCGCGGTGTCGATGGCGCTCGGCGAGTACGTCTCGGTGAGCACCCAACGCGACACCGAGCGCGCGCTGCTGGCGAAGGAGCAGGCCGAACTGGCCGAGACCCCCGAGCAGGAACTCGCCGAGCTCACCGGGCTCTACGAGGCGAAGGGCCTGTCCCCCGCGACCGCGCGCACGGTGGCCGAGGAACTGACCGCGCACGACGCCTTCGCTGCGCACGCGGAGGTCGAACTGGGCATCAACCCCGACGAGCTCACCAACCCCTGGCAGGCCGCCGCGTCCTCGGCGGTCTCGTTCACGCTGGGCGCGCTGCTGCCGCTGATCGCGGTGCTCCTCACGCCGCCCGCGGCGCGGATCCCGGTCACGGTCGTGGCGGTGCTGGTCGCGCTGGCGCTCACCGGAAGCGTCAGCGCCCGGCTCGGCGGGTCCGACCGCGGCCGGGCGGTGGCGCGGGTGGTGCTGGGCGGCGCGCTCGCGATGGCCGTCACGTACGGGATCGGGCAGCTGGTCGGCGGCGTCGCCCTCTAGCTTTGATGTCCCGGCGTCAGCTTCGATGTCCCGGCGTCGCCGTCAGGCGGGCGGCGCCAGCAGCACGGGGACCACGAACTGCTCGATCATGGCGCGCTCGTCGGCCTCGTCGGCACCGGGCACGGTGAGCAGCGAGACGATCACCCGGACCAGCCAGCGGGCCCGGCGCGAGACCTCCGCGTGGTCGCCGAGCCCGGCGTCGGCCAGGAAGGCCGTCCCCAGCACCTCGATGACATCCGAGGTGCTGGCCAGTTCGGAGGCGATGCCCGCGTCGCCGAGCCCGAACCAGGCGGCCAGGGTCGGCGTCCGCCGCACCTCACGGACCGCGCCGAGCGTCGCCTCCACGACGCGTCGACGCAGGTCTGTGATGTCGGCGACCTGGGTCGACAGTTGCTCCCCCAGCCGCCGGGCCTCCCGGTGCACGAACGCCAGGTGCAACGACCGGCGGTTGTCGAAGTACCGGTACAGCGTTGCCCGCGAACACCCCGCCGCCTTCGCGACCTCGGCCATGCCGGTGGTCGCGACGCCCCGCCGGACGAAGAGCTCCGCGGCGGCGTCGAGGATCCGTTCCGCCGCGATCTCGCTGCGCTCCTCGCGGAGCCACGGCGAGGCGGGGCTCTCGGAGGCGGTCAGGGCGTCGGGGCCAGCCATCAGCTCACCGAGAACGGCACGTGGGTGGGCCTGCGCACGTAGTTGCCGGGCGCGTACTCGACGGCGTCGATGTCGACGGTGAAGTCGGGGTACCGGCTCAGCAGTTCCTCGAGCGCGACCCGGGCCTGCATGCGGGCTGCGGCCGCACCGAGGCAGTGGTGGCTGCCGTGGCTGAAGGTCATGATCTGACGCGGGGCACGCAGCACGTCGAACTCCTCCGCATCCGGACCGTAGGCACGCGGGTCGCGGTTTGCGGACCCGTAGACCAGCAGTACCTTACGGCCCGCCGGGATGGCGACGCCGCGGCCGTCGACATCGACGGTCACGTCCCGGGTGGTGGTGCGGGCCAGCCCCTGCACGGGCGAGGTGAGACGCAGCAGCTCCTCGACGGCGTCGGAGATCCGGGACGGGTCCTCGAGCAGCAGCGCGCGCTGGTCGGGCCGCTGGGTCAGCAGCTGGACGGCGCCGCCCAGCATCCCGGTGGTGGTGTCGTTGCCGCCGGTGACCATGGTGAACGCGAACCCGAGGATGGATAGCAGCCCGGAGATGTCGCCGTCCGCGCCGACCCCGGCGTCCACCAGGTGCGAGATGGTGTCGTCCCCGGCCTGCCCGGCCGCGGACTCGGCGCGTCGACGCTCGATCAGGCCGCCGAAGTAGCCCATCAGGTCTCCCACGGCGGCCGCCGCGTCGAGGGTGTCGCCGGTGGCGGTGGCCGCGACGATCGAGTCGGTCCAGCCGTCGAACCGGTCACGGTCCTCGGCCGGGACACCCAGGTAGTGCGCGACCACCATGCTCGGCAGCGGCTTGAACAGCGTGGTGACGATGTCGCCGCCGCCGGCCGCACGCAGCCCCTCGAGGCGCTCGACCACGAACTCACGCACCGCCGGCTCGACGGAGTTGACCTGCCGCGGGGTGAACCCGCGCGCGACGAGGCGACGGAAGTCCGTGTGCTGCGGCGGGTCCTGCATGACCAGCGGCGGGTTGTCCCGCATGCCGATCTTGTCCAGCTCGCCGTACTGGGTGGTCAGCCCGTCCGCGGAGGAGAAGGTCTCGTGGTCGCGGGCGGCGGCGAACACGTCCGCATGCCGGGTGAGCACCCAGTAGTCGTCGCCGGGCGACTCCTCGGGCACCACATGGTGCACGGGGTCGTGCTCACGCAGCGCCGCGTACATGCCGAACGGGTCCCGCCAGGACTCCCCGGACGGCGGCACATAGGCGGCCCGACCGGACATAGTTGTCGTCATGTGTCGAGAGTGAGACAGATGCCATTGTTTGTCAACGACGAGTTTCGGCAGGATCTCCCCCGGTTTCCGGGGGAGATCCTGCCGAAAATGTCAGAACCGACTCAGTCCGTCATGCCGCACGCGATCCAGTTCCGGATCCGCCAGATGACGTTGTACAGATTCCACGGCGCCACGTCGTAAACGTCCCACCGCTGGCCGACATGGGCGGTCCACTCGGGGAGCTTCGAGCAGCACACGCGGTGTCCGAACATGCGAAAGAGACTGTTGCAGAATGCAGCACGCATCGAGATTCCTCTCGTCAGTCGCCGGCCCCGGATCGGGGCCAGCGTTGGTGCGCGCTCATGGGTCAAACGGTAACACCCTTGGCTCCAACGTAATTCGGCAGGATCTCCCCCGGTTTCCGGGGGAGATCCTGCCGAAGATGCCGTTCAGGAGAACCGAGGCGTCAGCCGGCGCTGCCCGTCCCGGGCAGCGTGGAGCCCAGCACGCTGGCGTCGATCACCTGCGCCCCGGTGGTCGGGGTCCAGACGATGGCGCCGTGCGTGAACATCCGGAACTTGCCCGCCTCGTCGGGCATTGCCATCTCGGGGCCGATCGGCGCTCCGAGCACGCCGTTTGCGCCGCCGAGCTCGGCGTACTTCTTCTCGATCTCGGTCGGCGTCGGGACCTCGGGCGCGGCGTCGTCGGGCGCGGCCTGGCGCCCGTCCGGCGGGGCGACGGGTGCCGCCGGGGCCGGGACCAGGCCCTCGGTGATGGTGAACCAGTCGGACTTCAGCCCGAGCTCCCTTCGGGCGGCATTACCGTCGACGTCCACCGTCTTCTCCGAACCGACCACCCTCATCCCGGTGACGCGCCCACCGTCGGCGCCGAGTCCGTTGCGCGAGGTGACGGTCGCCGACTGCAGTTCGCCGACGCCGAACGCCTCGGCGATGTCGCCGGCGGTGAGGACCTGCGTCCAGTCGTGGACCGGCGCCGATGCGTCACCCTTGTCCTCCACTGCGGCGAACACGCCGCCGGCACTGAATCCTCCTGTGGAAGCGGAGAACTCGGCCGCAATCGGGTTGCCGTCACGAACCAGCGCGCGGCCCGCCGTGGAGCGCACCGCCTCGGTGGTCCGCGGGTCCTCCTTTGTCGAGCCGGGGTAGACCTGGCAGTCCTGGGTGTCGCAGGTGTCCGCGTAGCCGTACCGGTGCTCGGACGCAGCATACGACCGAGCCGCAATTACCTGGGCGCGCAACGCTTCTGCTCCTCCGGTGTCCGCCCACTCGGGCTTCGACTCGGCGGGCACCACGCCCAGCAGGTAGTCCTCCAGGTCGACGTGATTGACCACCCTCGGCTCCGCACCCTCCAGGGCTACACCGAGCGAACCTCGAAAACTGTTGCCGCCACACAGTTTCAGGTGCTGCTCCGCCGGACGGTCCGCGGCGAGGTCGACGGGGTCCACCCAGGGATGGTCCGTCGCGCCCTGCCAGAGCACCTCCCCCTCGCAACCCTTGGTCACGGCCACACTCGCGCCGCCGCCGGGAGTCGCGGTGAGGTGCGCGACCTCGCCGGGCGCCACCGGGCGACCGGCGACGTTCATGCCGGCGTCGGAGTACACGTTCAGCCCCTGCCCGTCCAGGCCGACGAGTCGCACCGTGATCGGCCGCTGCGGGATGCCGTCCAGCGGGGTGCCGCCGTAGTAGTGGTCGATGATCCGTTCCGCGGCCCAGCCCTGCTCGGCGGCGTAGCCGTAGGCGCCCCACTGCCCCATGCCACGCCCGTGGCCGTGGCCGTGGCCGACCACGGTGAACGGGGTGTCCGCCGCGACGGCCTCGGTGACCGCGCCCGCGGTCCCGCGGGCGGCGACGATGCCGACCCCGGCCCCCACCACCAGCGCGGGTGCGACGCCCAACGCGAGGGCGCGCGCCGCGAAAGGCCGCCATCCGGCACGTATCGGGCGGCCCATGATGAACTTCTTGCGACGGGTAATGGCCATGTTCCGGTCTCCTCATCGACTGAGACGAGCATCAAGTCTCAAGCTAAGGTTGAGCCTTAGGCTATCTGTGGCTAGTGTGGCAAGAGTGGTCAGCAATGGCAACAGCTGTCACTCAAGCAACATTCGCAACACAAATGCAGGGTTCGGGGCCTCGAGCAGGTTCAGCGAAACAACGAGGGAGTCGTCTTGCCGCACCGCCGATCGAAGCCGTCGATCATCCTGGGGACGGTTGCCGCCGTAGCTATCGCGAGTCCGCTCGCGGTCTGGGGCGTCACCAGCACCTCCGGGGTCCGGTCGACCACCGAGTCCACCCAGTCCGTGCCGACCGAGATCGCGGAGGTCGTCCTCGCGCAGGTCCCCGACATCGTGATCCCGCTCAAGGAGCTGACCGGCCTCGACCTGCCCGACCTGCGCCTGTCCGACCTGAAGAAGCTGCCGCTCCCGCCGCTGCCGACGGAGATCGCGCTCCCGCAGAACCTGCCGCTGCCCGAGGGGCTGACCCTGCCCGAGAAGATCACACTGCCCGCCCTGCCGGTGCCCGCGCCCGCACCGGGCGACATCGCCGAGCAGGTGCCCCCCGCTCCCGCCCCGGCCGCACCCGCGCCGACGTCGGAGCAGGAGTTCGGCACCGCGGTCAAGGAAATCAGCCGCGCCACGCCCTTCAGCATGATCGCGCTGACCTCGGACCTGGGTGCCACCGCGGCCAAGGTCCGCGCGAAGCTCGCGGACGGCTCGTGGGGCCCGTGGTTTGCCACCGAGCAGGTGGACTCACGCAAGAACGATCGCACCCAGGGCGGGAAGACCGGCACCGAGCCGGTGTTCGTCGGCCAGACCACCGCGGTGCAGGTGCTGGTCACCAAGGCCGCGCAGGCCCTGGCGGCACTGCCCACCTCCGGCACCGCCGAGGCGCCGGCGCCCGCGGAGCTGCTGCCCAACCTGCTCACCCCGGTCGACCCCGCCAAGCCCGGCGACCCGGCGCCGGCCGCGGTCGGGTTCGCCCCGGCCGCCCTGAACACCCCGCTCCGTGCGCAGGAGCTCGCGCCGGCACCGGAGCCCGCGCCGGAGCCCGCACCGGCACCGGCACCGGAAACCGCTCCCGCACCCGCCTCCACCCAGGCACTCGCGGACGCCGTCACCGCCGTGCTCATCCAGCCCGGTTCCGGCAACGCGGACGCCGAGCTCGGTGACATCGCCTCGCCGCTCGGGGGTTCCGGGCCGAAGGTGATCACCCGCGCGCAGTGGGGCGCCGACGAGGGGATCCGCTGCGACCGACCCAGCTACGACGACTCCCTCGGCGGCGCGGCGGTGCACCACACCGCGGGCAGCAACGACTACACCAAGGCCGAATCCGCCGAGATCGTCCGCTCCATCTACGCGTACCACGCGCAGACCCTCGGCTGGTGCGACGTCGGGTACAACGTGCTGGTCGACAAGTACGGCCAGGTCTTCGAGGGCCGCGCCGGCGGGCTCGACCGGAACGTGCAGGGCGCGCATGCCGGCGGGTTCAACGAGAACACCATGGGCATCGCGATGATGGGCGACTTCTCCACCGTCACCCCGCCGCAGGCCACTGTCGACGCCGTCGGCAAGTTCCTGGGCTGGCGGCTCGCCAAGGCCGGACTGGATCCGACCGGTCGCACCACTATGTACTCCGAGGGCACCGAGTTCACCCCGTACGGCCAGGGCCAGGCCGTGGACCTGCCCGTCATTTTCGCGCACCGCGACGTGGGCAACACCAGCTGCCCGGGCGACGCCGGCTACGCGAAGATGAACCAGATCCGCAGCATTGCCAAGGCCAACTACGGTGGCGGGGGTGGCGTGCTGGCCGTCGCACCGGAGAAGCCGGCGGGCAATGCCGCCACGTCCGGGAACACGCAGACCGGCACCCAGCCCGACGCCCAGGCCCCGACGATCGACACCGGGTCGGTCGAGCAACTCGGCACGCTCGTCGGTGAACTGCTCAAGCTCACCGACCAGTCCCCGATCGCCCAGAAGTGGATCTCGGAGGGCGGCGAGCTCGGTCGACTCGGGGCCTCGCTGAGCGGGATCCTGTCCGCGAAGGCCGGGAACTCGCTCGTGAAGTTCGACAACGGAGCCATCGCCACCTCCCCCAACGGCGGGGTGTGGACGGTGCTCGGCAAGATCTACGAGACGTGGAACCAGAGCGGCCTCGACGGCGGGGCCCTCGGGCTCCCGGTCAGCGACGAGTACGTGGTCCCGGACGGTATGCGCGCCGACTTCGAGTACGGTTCGCTGATCTTCAACCAGATCACCGGCATCGTCACCACGGTGCTCAAGACGTACAACGAGACCTACGCGAATTCCTACGCCGGGCTGCCGGCGGCGGACGCGGCGGCGCAGGTGCCGGCGGCGGCCCCGGTACCCGAGGCGCCCGTTCCCGCTCCGGCCCCCGAGGCACTGGCCCCGGCTCCGGCCCCGGTCGGCTGACCGACGCTCACCGCACCACCCGCATCAGACCGGCTGCCCTGCAGCCGGTCTGATGCGTTGTGACGCAAGAAAGTTCGCCGGGATCAGTTCGCCCACCAGCGTTCGAGCACCCGCGCGACACCGTCCGCGGAGTTCGACGTGGTGACCTCGTCGGCCGCGGCGATCGCGTCGGGGTGCGCATTGGCCACCGCGACGCCGTGCCGGGCCATCGAGAGCATCGGTACGTCGTTGGGCATGTCTCCGAACGCGACGATCGCGCCGCCGTCGATGCCGAGCCGGCTCGCCAGCGCGGACAGCCCGGACGCCTTGGTCACCCCGGGCGCGGACAGTTCGATCAGCCCGTTGTTGGTCGAGTAGGTCAGGTCCGCGCGACCGTTCAACAGGGGGGCGAGCCGCTCGACCATGTGCGAGCTGGCGATCCCTGGCAGCCGGATCAGCAGTTTCACCGCCGGGTACGCCACCACCTCGTCGTCGGAGACCTCGGTGTCGTCGGGGTTGAGCCAGGCGTGCTCGTAGTCGGGCGAGCTGACGAACTGCGGCGTGGCCGCGTCGTGCGCGGTGGCACCGATCCGTTCGGCGGCGAGCCCGCAGCCCGGCAGCGCCGACTTGGCGAGCTCGGCCACCCAGGTCAGGGTCTCCACGGACAGGGTCTCGGCGGCGAGCACCCGGTCGGTGGCGCTGTCGTAGAGCACCGCGCCGTTCGCGCACACCGTCATCGGCGCCATGCCGAGGCCGTCGACCACCGGTGCGATCCAGCGTGGCGGCCGGCCGGTGGCCAGCACGAACGGCACCCCGTCCGCGACGGCCGCGTGCACCGCGGCACGGGTGCGGGCGCTGACCATCTCGTCGTCGTCGATCAGGGTGCCGTCTACGTCGCTGGCGATCAGGAGGGGCTTGGGGTATCCGTTGTCCTGCACCAGACCCATCTTGCCGCACCGACCCGCGCGCGGCCGGACGGCCGGACGGGCCGGCTACCGGGACCGCAGCAGCACGTCGTTCAGGGTGACCATCGCCAGATTGCGCTCCCGGACGATGTCGACCAGCCGGGGGTAGACGTGTGTGACCGCGGGATGGTTGGCGTGCCCGATGACCACGGCCTGTGCGGTGAAGTACTTCCGGGCGCACTCGAGCAGGTAGTCCTCGGTGATCACCGAGGAGTCCGACAGCGATCCGTACCAGAGCGTCGGGGTGCTGTACCCGAGGTCGGCGGCCACCGAATCGACCGCCGCGTTGTGGAATCCGTACGGCGGCCGGAAGAACGGTGTCCCATCCACTCCGAACTGCTTCCGCAGGAAGGTCTGGGTCCGCCGCAACTGGTCGGCCACCGCCGAGCTCGAGAGCTTGGTCAGGTCCGGGTGGTCCCACGTGTGGTTGCCGAGCTGAATCTGGCCGGAGTCAACCAAGGGGCGCAGCGCATCCCGGTGAATCGTCCACGAGTCGTAGGACGCGGTGACAAAGAAGGTGAAACGGGCGCCCGTGTCCCGGGCGAACCGTATGTACGCCGCGACCACCTCCGGGTCGGTGCCGTCGTCCACGGTCAACGCGAGGTTGGCGCCCGGTCCGGGCAACGCCGTGAGCGTGCCCGGCGGGACCGCCACCCGCGCCGAGGCCGCGGGCGGTCGACGCAGCTCTGGCGCGGCCGGGCCTGGAGTCGCGGACCCTTGCGCGGGCAACGCGGCGTCGTCGTCCGTCTCGCCGGCGACCGCGGACGCGCATCCGGCCAGGGCGCCGACGGCTCCCGCCGCCAGCAGCGTCACGAATCTCCTTCTGCTGAGCGTCATCTCAAGGACTCGGGCCGCGGCGACCGGTCGATCACAGCCGGTCGTCCTCCGGCACCCGGGCGCCCGCGTCCGGGTCCGGGTCGCCGAGGTCGACGACCTCGGGCAGCCGGTCCGTCCCGGTGACGGTCAGGAATGCGACCAGGGCCACGATGACCACCAGGTACAGCACCGTGGTCCCGGTGGCACCGAGCCCCAGCCCGCCGTCGTCACGATCCTGGGTCAGGTAGTCGCCGATCGACGCACCGAGCGGCCTGGTCAGGATGTAGGCGGCCCAGAACGAGACCACCGCACCCATCTTCAGCACGTAGTGGCCGGCCGCCACCGCCGCGATCAGCGCCGCGAACAGGAACGCCGAGAGCAGATAGCCGAGGTCGAACTGCTCCGCCACCAGGTCACCGGCGGCGGTACCGAGCGCGAAGGTGAAAAGGATTGCCGCCCAGTAGAACCCTTCACGCCTGGCGGTGTAGATGGTGTGAATCGACAGGGTTCGTTCGCTGGCGTACCAGGCCCCGAAGGTCGCGGCGAGGGCAAGTGCGAACACCACGACCGTCAACTCGAGCGGCACCCCGAGGTTGTCGACCAGGTTGTCCGTGATCAGGGTGCCGACAACGCTCACCAACACGACAGTGAGCCAGTAGATCCAGGGCACGTAACGCGGCGCCCGGAACTGCAGGTACAGCACGGCGCCCAGTAGGACCGTCATCACCGCCGTGGTGCCGGCGAGCCCTAGCCCGAGGTCCGCGTTCAGGGAGTCGGCGGCGGTCTCGCCCACCGTGGTGGCCAGGATCTTGATGATCCAGAAGTAGACGGTGACCTCGGGAACCTTGCTCAGCAGTCGCGTGGCGGTCGGCATGGGGTGAGAGTCGCAGGCGCGCGCTGTGAAAGCGCTGAGACGGGAGTTCACCTGGCACGCTGGAGGCATGACGCCTGATCGACTCGAGCCCGTGCGCCGACTCGACACCGTCCGCAGGCTCAACCCGGCGCGCTGGACCGTACGCGCCCGATCCGCAGTCGCCGCGGCGCTGGTGGTGGCGGTCTGCCTCGCCGCGGCCGGCGCGCTGCTGCTGGTGGTGCTGTTCCGGTCGCTGGAGCATTCCGCGCAGAACGCGGCGGCGGCGCGGGCCGCGCAGATCGCGGGCCAGCTGCGCAGCGAGACGCCCGCCGAGCTCGACCCGTCCCTGCTGTCCACCGACGGCCAGATCGGCGTGGTGCAGGTGACGGATGCCGGCGCCGCCGTCCTGGCCGCCTCGAACGGCGCGCCCGCGGACCCGCTGACCACCGCGACCCTCGACCCAGGGCAGTCCGGTGAACTGGGGCGGGTCGAGAATGCCACCGAGCAGTTCGACTACTGGGTCGTGGGCCTCGGGGCCACCGCAAACGGCGGGGGGCCGGTCACCGTCCTGGTGGGCGCGGACCGTGAGCCCGTCGAGGGCGTGGTCGAGAAGGTCGCGCTGCTGCTCGTGGCGGGGTCCCCGCTGGTGATCGCGCTCGTGGTGGTCGGCACCTATCGCCTGGTCGGCGCCGCGCTGCGGCCGGTCGAGGACATCCGGGCTCGGGTGGCCTCCATCTCCGCCTCGGACCTCGCCGACCGCGTCCCCGTCCCCGCCTCCCACGACGAGGTCGCCCAGCTGGCGTCGACGATGAACGCAATGCTCGGCCGCCTCGAGGCCGGCCAGGCAACGCAGCGGCGCTTCGTCTCCGACGCCTCCCACGAACTGCGCAGCCCGCTGAGCACCGTCTCCGCGGCGCTAGAGCTCGCCCAGGGTCGTCCCGACCTCGTCGACACCCAACTGATCGACGAGTCCCTGCTACCCGAGACCGGCGCATGCACCACCTGATCGAGGACCTGCTGCTGCTGGCCCGGTCCGACGAGGCAACCCTGACCCTGCAACAGGTGGACGTGGACCTCGACGACCTGCTGTTCGACGAGGAGGTGCGGCTTCGCGGCAGGCCCGGGCTGCTGACTCAGTCGCGGATCTCTCCGTGCCGGGTCACCGGTGACCGCGCCGCGCTGAGCCGGGCGGTGCGCAACCTGGTCGACAACGCCGCCCGGCACGCGCGCACCGTCGTCACCCTGGAATGCCACGCGGACTCCGGTTCCGCGGTGCTCACGGTCGCCGACGACGGCCCCGGGATCGCCCCCGAGGACCGGGCCCGGGTGTTCGAGCGGTTCGTACGGCTCGACCCCACCCGCAGCCGCACTTCCGGCGGGACGGGGCTGGGCCTGGCGATCGTCGATCAGATCGTTCGCGCGCACCACGGCACGGTCACCGTCGGGGAGTCCAGTGACGGCGGGGCGTTGCTGACCGTGACTCTGCCACTCGCGCAACAGGATTCGCTTGGTCAGTCGTCCGGGTCGACGAGCCGGTAGCCGACGCCCCGGATCGTGTCGATGGTCACGGTGCCGAACGGCGCGTCGATCTTGCGGCGGATGTAGCCGATGTACACCTCGACTACGTTGTCGTCGCCCTCGTAGTGGCTGTCCCAGACCGATCGCAGGATCTCCGTCTTGCTGACCACGTCGCCCTTGTGCCGCAACAGGAATTCGAGCACACCGTACTCGCGCGGGGTCAGCGTGAGCGGCACGTCGCCGCGGGCCACCCTCCGGCGCGCGGGGTCGAGGGACAGGTCCCCTGATCGCAGGACCACCGGGCGCTGCGGCGCGCCCCGCCGCACCAACGCGCGCAGCCGGGCCAGCAGCACCACGAAGGAGAACGGCTTGGTGAGGTAGTCGTCGGCGCCGAGGTCGAACGCGTCGGCCTGGTCGTACTCGCCGTCCTTGGCGGAGAGCATCAGCACCGGCGTCCACACCTCACGGGCGCGCAACTCCCGCAGCACCTGGTAGCCGTGCATGCCAGGCAGCATGATGTCGAGGACCACCACGTCGAAGTCGCCGGACGCGGCCAGTTCCAGACCTGCGTAGCCGTCGCGCGCGACGTCCACCACCAGGCCCTCCGCGGTGAGTCCGCGTCGCACGGTCTCAGCCAGCCGGGCCTCGTCCTCCACCAAGAGAATTCGCATCGCACCTCCGCACAGAGTGTCGACCTTGCACCATTGGACCCCATCGTGCGGCCGTGCCGGGAATCGTGCTCAGCGTTCTCACAGCGGCGCATGCAATGGTGCGATCATGCCCGACACCCGCGAGCACCGCCGCAGGCCGCGGCGCAGTTGACGCTGTTCCGAGCCTCGAGGGGTTGGTGTTTCGCAAGCTCACCTACGTCGGAGTCACCGGCACCTCAGGACTGAGCACCGGCCACGGGGTTCGTACGGCGGTCGGGAGGTAGTTGCTTCAGACCGGATGACACTACGAGGACGGACAGCACGATGGCCGCAAGAAGCAGCGCCAGGACATCTCCCCACAGATGTCCCATGTGGTCGCCGCTGCCGAAGGATTGCACCGCCATTATCGCGGCGTGGACGACGCTCGAGCATACGGTGAACCAGATCAGGCTGATGTTGGCCTCGGGACGTCGCGCCGCGTTCCAGAGGAAAATGCCCAGCGTCGCGTACAGGCCAACGATCATCATGAAGTAGTCGGACTGGTAGGGAGCACCGAGATGCCATGCCCACCCCGTCGGCCACACCACAGCGAGCGGATAGAGAAGAAGCATCACCGCGCCAAAGACGACGAGCGCGATCTGGAGAAGTCTGTAGCTGTATGAGGACACCATTGCGCGCTCCAACAGGTATGGGCTCCGAGCAGGTCCTGTTCCTCGGACCCCTGAGGCGATCGTGGAATCAAACTACGAGGCGTGGGCCCGGATCAGTTCCGAGACCCGACGGCCCAACTTGCGGTGGTACTGCTCGCCCTGGTCAATAGCAGCCGGATGTAGCGGCCGCATCGGCTGCAGCGCCGTACTGTTGCCAGGCGGAGACGGTCTGTGGAGCATTCGCCCCGTACACGGCTTCATTGACCGTCGCGGCGTCGTAAGAGCGTCGCACCTGTGAGATCAACGCGGCGCATTGCCGCGGCCTAGCTGCCGCGGTTGGGGCGGTGAGGATTCCGATCCCTCCCGCGAGAGCCGCAATGGTCAGCGCACTAGCCGTAACTCGACGAACGAACATGTCCTTCTACCTTTCTCTTGTTGGTTGCTTCGAAAGCAGAGCGGGAAACAAACACGATCCCGTCGCGGGATCTCGCCGAACCTGCGTAGGCGTTGGCCCGTTTGGCCCGGCGGAGTCGGCGACCGTTCAGATCACCGAGTAGCGCGTCCCACCACGATCGGACGGACGATCGACGGCATGCCGCGCCACACGGCATCGTCGGCTGCGATGGTGAAGCCGCAGTCGCGCATCAGCTCCCCGGTGGCGCGGTTGCAGCGGCAGCCGCCCGCAAAGTGTCGCCACGGTGTGAGCAGAAGATCCTGGCACGCCGCGAGGAACCGCGAGCTCGCACGCACATGTTCGATGAACAGCAACTGCCCATCCGGGCGGAGCACGCGTGCGATCTCGCGAAGCGCGAGTTCGGGGTCGTTGACGGTGCACAGGACGAGCGTCGAGACGACGGTGTCCACGGACGCATCCGCGAGCGGTAGACGCTCGGCGGGCGCGTCGACGATCCGCGCGACGCGCCCGTGCCGCTGCAGGCGACGCGCGAGGCTTCGGCGCATCCCAGGCTCGGGTTCAACGAGCACGAGCTCGGCGATCCCGTCGGGATAGTGCGCGATGTTCAGCCCGGTCCCGGCGCCGATCTCGACGACGCGCCCGCGGGCGCCGCCCAGGAGCGTGCTCCGCCGGCGGCGCATGCCTGCGATCTCGCCCAGCCAGAGAAACGGGTCGTACGCCAGGGCGAAAATCCGCAGCCACGCCGCTGACGGCGGGCTCGCCTGGAGTTCGTTGCTTGATTCGATGCTTGCGTTCTCGGTCATGTGGCCAAACGTACGAGTGACCGCATGTTGCACGCATCGCTCAGCGCGGCCATCTTCTGCAGATGGCCCGTTCCGGCCATCTCACAAGAGTCCGAGACGCGCGGCCTCCGCGACGGCGGCCGTCCGTGAGGTGCGGCCCAGCTTGCGGCGGATATTCGCAACGTGGCGGTGAACGGTGTGCGGGCTCAGCACGAGCTGCTCGGCGATCTCGCGATCGCCGAGACCGCGAGCGACGCAGGCGAGGATCTCACGCTCGCGGCTGGACAGTAGGACCGATTCCGGCTCGCTCGCATGGTGCGGCGACGGCTGCGCCGGTGCCAGCGCTTGGCGGCACGCGCGGACCACGGAATCGGTGTCGTCGTGCCAGGGGAAGTGCGCGCTTCCCGGCAGCGGGATGAATGTCGCGCCTGGAATGGCGGCCGCGACCTCACGCCCGAGCCGGAACGGCACAGCGCGGTCGCCACGACGATGCACAACCAACGCCGGCTGGCGGACGAGAGGGAGGTGCGCGCGTACGTCAAGGCGATAGACCAGATCCAACAGCGCGGCAGCGGTTTCGGCGGTCGCCGCCTCCCGCTGCAACCGTGCGAAGAGTTCGCGCTCCGCAGAGTCGGCACCACCGAGGAAGATGTCACTGAGCAGGCGCGAGCCGAGTCCCCAGTGCGCACGCACCGCCGCCAGGATCGCGTCCCCCACGCCCGGAGCTGTCAGCGCCGCACCGTCGGGGTACGACCCGTACAGCACCAGGTGCTCGACGCGCTCCGGAAATGCTGCGGCAAATGCGATGGCGGTGCAACTCCCAGACGAGCCGCCGATGAGCGACACGCGCTCGAGTTCGAGCTCGTCCAGAAGCGCGCGCAACGTCGCAACTTCCCCACCGAGACTCAGATCCGAATCGTGCAAAGTGCGGTCCGACATGCCCACGCCGAGCCGGTCGTAGCGGATCAGTGTGTAGCCAGTCGCGACTCCCTCCCAGAATCGCCGAAAGCCCACGCCCTGCCAGTCGAGCTCGAGGTGACTCACCCACCACGCCGGAGCGACGAGCGGTGGACCGTCCCCGCGTATCTCGTACGCCAGGCGGCGGGCGCCGAGGGGGAGGAACCGGATCTCGGACTTCTCCAGCATCGCCCGAGCCTACGACGTCCGGCTGAGCAGCGAATCAGAAGAAGCACTACCAACCCACCGCACCCCAACGGCCTTGAACGGAACTACTGCAGCCATTCCGACGGGCTGGATCGTGGCGTCCGGCGGGATCCGTCCTCGCCGGACGCCTCCTCCGACCGGGCGTTTTCTTCCTCGTCGACCGCGAAATGCTCGCCGAGTCGACCCTCGTGCCGCCTACTCAGTCCGCCAGCACGCGTTCGAGTGCGTCGTCCGGGGGCGATCCCACCTTCGGCGGCCGGTTCGAGAGCATGTCGGCGACGGCCTTCGGCCTGGCGAGCCACTCCCGCGCGGTGTTCCTGGCCACGGTGATCGTCCGGCAGTCGCAGTCGCCCTTGACGCCGTCGGCATCGATCCCGGCGTGCCGGCACAGCGCCACCGCCCGGGAGACGTGGTTGCCCTGGCTGACGATCAGCGCCTTGCGCACCCCGAACGTCTGCGCGGCACGGGCGCAGGTGTCGTAGGTGTCCAGCCCGTAGTCGTCACCGACGATCAGGCTGCGATCGACGCCGCGGGCCACCAGGTAGTCGGTCATCGCGGCGATCTCGTTGCCGGAGGTGCCGTTGGCGTCGCCGGAGACCAGCACCGCGCGCGCCTTCCCCTCCCGCACCAGCCGGGCCCCCACGTCGAGGCGGCCGGCCAGGAAGGACATCGGCTTGCCGTCGGCGACCTTGGCGCCGAGCACGATCACCACCGGGGCCTCCGGCGCGTCTCCGGGTTCGTGCACGTGCCCCGCGGAGGCGACCCCGATCCAGGCCATCGAACCGAGCACCACGACCGCCAGCAGTGCCACCCCCGACGCGGCGACGCGCACCAGTCGCCGGCGCACCGGCCTGCCGTCGGCCGAGCCGGTCAGGAGCCGTCCCGCGGCGACTGCGCCCGGCGCGCGGCCTTGGCCTCCGCGTCCGCCGCGTCCATCCGGTTGGCCTCCTCGAGCGTCGGCGCGCTGCCGCCGAGCCGGGCCGGCACCCAGTACTCCCCGGCGGGGTGCTCGTAGTTCTCCTGCAGCGACGTCAGCAGCTCCGCCATGACGGCGTGCAGCGCGGCGGTCAGGTCGGCGGCAGGCTCGAACGGCGCGATCGGCGCACCGACCGCGATGGAGATCGGAGTGTTGGTGCGGCCCAACCGCTTCGGGTGCCCCTTGGTCCACACCCGCTGAGCGCCCCAGATCACCACCGGGATGATCGGCACGTCCGCCTCGAGGGCCATTCGCGCCGCGCCGGACTTGAAGTCCTTGAGCTCGAAGCTGCGGCTGATGGTCGCCTCCGGGTATACGCCGACCAGCTCGCCCCGGCGCAGGTCGTCGACGGCGGCCCGGAACGAGTCGGCGCCCGCGCCCCGGTCCACCGGGATGTGCTTGAGCGTGCGCATGATCGGCCCGGAGATCTTGTTGTCGAAGACCTCCTTCTTCGCCATGAAGCGGATGTACCGCTTGACCTTGCGCACTGGCAGGCCTGCGTACGTGAAGTCCAGGTACCCGGTGTGGTTGACGGCGATCACCGCCCCGCCGTGGGGCGGGATGTGCTCCGCGCCGGTGACCGTGAACTTCAGGCCCTGGGCGGCGAACATCGTACGAGCGATGCCGATGATCGTTCTGTAGACGGGTTCCACGATTGCCGAGCCTAGCGGTCGGGCAGCTCCGCTGCCTGTGCGCCTTTTTGGTGACTGGGGCCACCGGAAAGGCGCACGGGCGGCGCAGCCGCCTACCCTTGAGGCGTCGAATCATCCGTAGGAGGCATACCAGTGCAGGTCACGAGCGTCGGACACGCCGGATTCCACATCCAGACCGAGGCGGGATCGATCCTCTGCGACCCGTGGGTGAACCCCGCCTACTTCGCGTCGTGGTTCCCCTTCCCCGACAACACGGGGCTGGACTGGGACGCCCTCGGCAATGTCGACTACCTGTACGTCTCGCACCTGCACAAGGACCACTTCGACCCCGAGACGCTGAGCAAGCACGTCAACAAGGACGCGACGGTGCTGCTGCCGGACTACCCGGTGCCGGACCTCAAGCGCGAGCTCGAGAAGCTCGGCTTCCACAAGTTCTTCGAGACCGCGGACTCCGTCAAGCACACCGTCACCGGGCCCAAGGGCGACCTGGACGTCATGATCATCGCGCTGCGCGCCCCGGCCGACGGCCCCATCGGTGACTCGGGCATCGTGATCTCCGACGGCACCACCACCTGCTTCAACATGAACGACGCCCGCCCGGTGGACATGGACGTGCTCGGCGAGCAGTTCGGCAAGATCGACATCCACTTGCTGCAGTACTCGGGCGCGATCTGGTACCCGATGGTCTACGACATCCCGTCGCGCACCAAGTCGAACTTCGGCAAGCAGAAGCGTCAGCGCGGCATGGACCGCTGCCGCAGCTACATCGAGCAGGTCGGCGCCACCTGGGTGGTCCCGTCCGCCGGCCCGCCGGTGTTCCTGGACCCGGAGCTGCGCTACCTCAACGACGACCGCGGCGACGAGGGCAACATCTTCCCCGACCAGATCGTCTTCCTCGAGCAGATGCGCCAGCACGGCAACAACGGTGGCCTGCTGATGATCCCGGGGTCGACGGTGGACCTGAGCGGCAGCGAGCTCACGCTCACGCACCCGATCCCGGACGCCGAGGTCGACAAGATCTTCTCGGACAAGGCCGCCTACATCGAGGACATGGCGCAACGTCTGGCGCCGGTGCTGGCCGCCGAGAAGGCGACGTGGGCGCCGGCCGAGGGCGAGCCGCTGCTCGCGCCGCTCAAGGCGAAGTTCGAGCCGATCATGGCGCAGTCGGACCTGATCTGCGACGGCATCGGCTACCCCGTCGGCCTGGTGATGGGCGAGGAGACGGTGGTCCTCGACTTCCCGAACCGGACCGTGCGCGAGCCGATCGAGGGCGAGGGCAAGTACCGGTACGGCTTCCGGATCGCGCCCGAGCTGGTGCGCACCGTGCTGCGCGACGACGAGCCGGACTGGGTGAACACCATCTTCCTGTCCACCCGCTTCGAGGCGTGGCGGGTCGGCGGCTACAACGAATTCCTCTACACCTTCTTCAAGTGCCTGACCGACGAGCGCATCGCGTACGCCGACGGCTGGTTCTCCGAGGCGCACGACGACTCCTCGTCGATCGAGCTGGGCGGCTACGAGATTCAGCGCCGGTGCCCGCACCTGAAGGCGGACCTGTCGAAGTTCGGCGTGGTCGAGGGCAACAACCTCACCTGCAATCTGCACGGCTGGCAGTGGGACCTCGAGACCGGACGCTGTAAGACCTCGAAGGGACACGAGCTGCGCTCGACGAAGCTGTAGTCCCGAGGCCCCGCACCCGATTTCGGGTGCGGGCGCGGAACGCGGCAATTCTCGAATCGGCTGCGTGTATCGGGAATTACGCCGGGCGCCGCGTGGTTGCAATGGAACACGGCTATTCGAGGCGCGCCATGTCCACGGCCACCGCTTTGCGGGCGAGCGGGCGATCGCGAAGACCGACGGCACCCCGGTCGCGAGCATGACGGAAGCCTTCCGGAAGGCTGGGCGGCGGCGACTGGCACTTTCGTCGGCGATACTCGTGCCACCACGCGTCGACCCTCCTTCCTCGAGAGGAAGGACGAGGCAGTGAAACTCGCGACTACCTGGACATTCGGACTCCTGACCGCCGCCGCCGTGGTCTTCGGCGGATTCGGCGGCGACTGGTCCGCGAATGCGGCCGGACCGACCCCGTGCCCCGTGGTGCCGGTTCAGGCCGACGACCCTGACGACGACCACGAGCGACAGATGCGGGAGCAGGACCAGCGGGAACGCAACCAGGATCTCCGGGAACGGAGGGACGGAGGCGTGCCGCGTCTGTGCCTGCCCTACGAAGGCAGCTCCGCCGTCGCCTGAGTCGTCGAACCCGGCTGAGCGAGGAACTTTCCCGGACCGCTCCCGGGCGGGTGACGTGGTCCGGCTTGCGGCTGCCGTGTGACTGTCGTCTCATGTAGCGAGACGGGCCGCCCCGAATCCGTCTGTCTCTGACCCACTGGGCTGACAGAGACCCCACCGGGAGAGGACGACACCATGACGACCGTGACGACCGACGTCGACGAGGTTCGGGAGATCGAGGGCGGTGCGGCGCCGCAGCGGTTCGCCCGCGGCTGGCACTGCGTCGGCCTGTCCCGGGACTTCACCGACGGGGAGCCACATGCCCTCAACGCCTTCGGCACCAAGCTCGTCGCCTTCGCCGACAGCGCCGGCGAGATCAAGGTCCTCGACGGCTACTGCCGGCACATGGGCGGTGACCTGAGCCAGGGCACCGTCAAGGGCGACTCCATCGCCTGCCCGTTCCACGACTGGCGCTGGGGTGGCAACGGCAAGTGCACCGCGATTCCCTACGCCCGCCGGGTTCCGCCGCTGGCCCGCACCCGGGCCTGGCCGGTACTCGACCAGGACGGTCTGCTGTTCGTCTACAACGACCCCGAGGGCAACCCGCCGCCCGAGGAGGTGCGCCCGCCCCGCATCCCCGGCGCCCTGGCAGACGACTGGACAGACTGGAAGGGCTTCAAGCAGACGATCGTGCACACGAACGTGCGCGAGCTCATCGACAACAACGTCGACATGGCGCACTTCTTCTACGTGCACGGCTCGTTCCCGACGTTCTTCCGCAACATCTTCGAGGGCCATGTCGCCGCCCAGTACATGAACGGCGTCTCCCGCGACGACATCCGGCCGCCCGCCAAACCCGGCGAGCCGCGGGTGCTCGGCAACTCGTCCGCCGCCGCCTACTACGGCCCGGCCTTCATGATCGACGAATTGACCTACCACTACGAGGGTTTCGACTCCGAGGCCATCCTGCTCAACTGCCACTACCCGATCGATGCAAACACCTTCGTGCTCACCTACGGGGTGATCGTGAAGTACTCCGAGCACCTCTCCCCCGAGGCCGCGGAGAAGCTGGCCACAGGGATGAGCACGTTCATCAACAAGGGCTTCGAGCAGGACGTGGAGATCTGGCGCAACAAGACCCGGATCGACAACCCGCTGCTGTGCGAACAGGACGGTCCGGTCTACCAGCTGCGCCGCTGGTACGAGCAGTTCTACGTCGACGTCGCCGACATCACCCCGGACATGACCGACCGGTTCGAGTTCGAACTGGACACCACCCGGCCGGTCGAGTCGTGGAAGCGGGAGGTCGAGGAGAACCTCGCCCGCCGCGCGGCCGCCCAGGGCTGAGCCGTGCGGCCCGTGCAGTGCCGCGAGTGCGGGGTCACCGTGCTCGTGCAGAAGTTCAGTTGGGAGCACACCGAGGTGCAGTGGACCGAGGAGGCGGTCGCGGCCTGCCCGGTGCTGGCACCGCTGGCCGACCGGAGCGGCATCGCCACGCTGACCGGCGGCTGCGAGGCGATGCGGTCCTCGATCCGGGAGGCCGCCGTGGAGGGCCTTTTCGGCGACCTCGACTGAGCGGAAGCACCCGAACGGGCGGTTACCGGTTCGACCTCTCGACGGTTGGTCCGGCAACCGCCCGTTCGGCGAGCTATGCCCCGCCGAACAACGCGAGGTAGTCCTCGCGGCCGAACATCTTCGCGCTGTCGACCGCCGTGGGGTGCCCGGCGTTCGGGTCGGCGCCGGCCGCGGCGAGTGCCCGCACCACCGCCTCCTCGCCCTTGAAGATCGCGCCCGCGACCGGGGACTGACCGCGGCCGTTGAGCCGGTCGACGTCCGCGCCCCGCTCGATCAGCACCTGCACCGCCTCGGCGTGGCCGTGGTACGCGGCGAGCATCACCAGCGTGTCGCCGGTGCCGTTGGTGAGGTTCACCGGGACGCCCGCGTCGAGGTAGGCGGCGAGGGTGGCGGCGTCACCCGCTCGGGCCGCGTCGAAGACTCGCTGCGCGATCTCCTGCAACTGGGGGTCGATCGGTTCGTCCGTCATGTCGGCCGAAGCTACCCTGCCCCGCGCCGCACCACCCGTCGACGGGCCCAGTCTCCGTGACCTACCGGTGACGGCTACGGGGCGCGCAGGACGTCGGTGCCGACGAACGGCTGCAGCGCCGCGGGCACCCGCACGCTGCCGTCGGCCTGCTGGTGGTTCTCCAGGATCGCGACCAGCCACCGGGTGGTGGCCAGCGTGCCGTTGAGGGTCGCGGCGGTCTGCGGCTTGCCGTTCTCGTCGCGGTAACGCACCGAGAGGCGTCGGGCCTGGAAGGTGGTGCAGTTCGAGGTGGACGACAGCTCGCGGTAGGCCTGCTGGGTGGGCACCCAGGCCTCGCAGTCGAACTTGCGCGCCGCGGAGGAACCGAGGTCGCCGCCGGCGACGTCGATCACCCGGTACGGCACCTCGATGGCGGCGAGCATCTCGCGCTCCCAGGCCAGCAGCCGCTGGTGCTCGGCGTCCGCGTCCTCCGGCCGGCAGTAGGTGAACATCTCGACCTTGTCGAACTGGTGCACGCGGATGATGCCGCGGGTGTCCTTGCCGTAGCTGCCCGCCTCGCGGCGGAAGCAGGAGGACCAGCCGGCGTACCGCTTCGGCCCCGACGCCAGGTCCAGGATCTCGCCCGAGTGGTAGCCGGCGAGCGGCACCTCGGAGGTGCCGACGAGGTACAGGTCGTCCGCCTCGAGGTGGTACACCTCCTCGGCGTGCTGGCCCAGGAAGCCGGTGCCCTTCATGATCTCGGGGCGCACCAGCACCGGCGGGATCATCATGGTGAACCCGTTGGCCATCGCCTTCTGCGCCGCCAGCTGCAGCATGCCGAGCTGCAGCATCGCGCCGAACCCGGTGAGGAAGTAGAACCGGGCGCCGGAGACCTTGGCGCCACGCTCCATGTCGATCAGGCCCAGCGACTCGCCCAGCTCCAGGTGGTCCTTCGCCTCGAAGTCGAAGGTCGGGAGCTCACCGACGGTCTCGAGGGTGATGAAGTCGTCCTCGCCCCCGGCGGGTGCGCCCTCCTGCACGACGTTGGAGATCGCCCGCTGCGCCGCGTCGAGGGCGGCGTCCGCCTCGTGCTGCGCGGCCTCGGCGTCCTTGACCTTCTGCGCCAGCTCCTTGGCCCCCTCGAGCAGGGCGGGACGGTCCTCCGGGGCGGCCTGGCCGACCTTCTTGCCGAGCGCCTTCTGCTCGGCCCGCAGGTTGTCCCCGGCCAGGACTGCTGCGCGGCGCGCCTCGTCGGCGGCCAACAGCGCGTCGACCAGGGCCGGGTCCTCCCCGCGGGTGCGCTGGGACTCACGGACGACGTCGGGATTCTCGCGCAGGAACTTGAGGTCAATCACGCAGCAGACCCTACTTGGTCGGCGCCGGCGGCGATCGGGACCCGCGGGGACGGCCGCCGCGCGGGCGCCTGAGGTTCGGCCGCCGCCGATGCCAACGGGCATGATGGAGGTGATGTCCGACGAATCCACACCCGAGACCCCGAGCGCCGACCCGACGGACGGCCCCCAGGACCGCGCCGAGGCCGCAGCGCCGGCGGACGCGCCCGCCGACGCGACGGCGGACAACCCCCAGCAGCGGTACATGTCGGCCAGGACGACCCGGCGCGTGCTCGCCGCAGTCGCACTGGGCGCGGTACTCGCCGCCCTGGTCACCGTGGTGTTCTCCGGCGGTTTCAAGAGCGAGACCGAGCTGATCAGCCACCCCAGCACCGGCGGGCCGATGTCCACCGGCGCGGTGGCGGGCACGGCGTTCGGCACCGCAGCCGTCGGCGACTGCCTGACCTGGACCAAGGACGACGCCAGCGACCTGTCGAAGGTGGACTGCTCTGCCAAGCACCTGTTCGAGGTGGCCGCCGAGGTGGACCTGAGCGTCTTCCCCGGCACCGAGTTCGGGCCCGGCTCCCGGTTCCCGGGCGTGCTGCGTTTCTCCCAGCTGCGCGACGAGCACTGCGCGCCCGCGGTCAACGAGTACCTCGGCGCCCGGTACGACCCGCACGGCAAGTACAGCGTCGGCCTGATCAACCCCGGCGAGGCCGGCTGGGCGGCGGGCGAGCGCACGGTGCGCTGCGGTCTGCAGAACTCCGGCACCACCGGCACGCTGCAGCCGATCACCGGGACGGTGTCCGGCCAGGACCAGTCCAAGGCGTGGCCCGCGGGCACCTGCATCGGCATCAACCAGAACGTGCCCACCGACCCCGTCGACTGCGCCGAGGCGCACGCCTTCGAGGCGATCTCGGTGGTCGACCTGGGCGCGAAGTTCCCGGACGGGTTCCCGTCCGTCGAGGACCAGGACAAGTACCTGGAGGAGACCTGCACCCAGGCGTCGAACGAGTACCTCGGCGCCGACGGGCTGCGGAACAAGACCCTCACCCTGTTCTGGGACAACCTCGACCTGACCAGCTGGCTGGCTGGCAGTCGCAAGGTGAACTGCTCCGTCGGCAAGGAGGTCGACACCGGCGGCTTCGCGTCGATCGTGAACTCCACGAAGGGCGACATCCTGATCAACGGCGCGCCGCCCGTCGCGCCGCCGCCCCTCCCGGAAGGCCGCTCCCTGCCCACCCCGCTGCCCGGCGCCGGCCCCGCACCGGCCGGCTGACATGCCGGTACGTATGACCGAGGCCGCCTTCGAGGAACTGGTCTCCGAGGCGCTGGACCTGATCCCGCCCAAGCTCGCCCGGGCCATCGACAACGTCGTGGTGCTGGTCGAGGACCGCGACCCCGAGGATCCCGGACTGCTCGGGCTCTACCAGGGCATCGCCCTGACCGAGCGGGACAGCCACTACGGCGGCTCGCTGCCCGACACCATCACCATCTACCGCGAGGCCCTGCTCGAGGTGTGCGAGAACGAGGAGCAGGTGGTCGAGGAGGTCGCGATCACCGTCATCCACGAGATCGCGCACTACTTCGGCATCGAGGAGGAGCGGCTGCACCAGCTCGGCTGGGGCTGAACCGGTCGCCGCAACGGGACGGGGATCCGGTGGCCGGTACCCTTACCGCGACAACCTGGCGATCGAGACGTTTGGTAGGACAATGGGTGAACCCGCCGGCGAGCCGGCTCAGCACGATGCCGCCGGCGACTGGCGCCAGATGAAGGACGTCGAGCTGACCCCGATCCTCTCGGCGTCGCTCGACGCCTTCTACGAGCTCGGCTACCACGGGACGACGGTGCGGGAGGTGGCCCGCCGGGTCGGGGTGACGGTTCCGGCCCTGTACTACCACCACGACAGCAAGGAAGGTTTGCTGATCGCGCTGCTCGAGTTGTCGACGGCCGATGTGCTGGCGCGGGCGCACGACGCCGATGCGGCCGGTGGTGACGATCCGGTCCAACGGCTCGCGAACGTCATCGAGGCGATCGTGTTGCGGATGACGAACCGGGCCCGCCTCGCGTCACTCGAGGGCGAGGTGCGGTACCTGAGTGCGGAGAACCGGCAGCGGTACCGTGCGGTGCGCAAGGGCATCGAGGAAGTGGTCCTCCGGATCGTCCAGGACGGCACGGCCAGTGGGGCCTTCGATGTCGACGATCCCGCGGAGACCACACGCGCACTGCTCGGCATGTGCCAGTCCATCCCTCGCTGGTACCACGCGGAGGGCACCCTGTCGCCCGAAGAGGTCGCGAAGAAGTACGTCGCGATCGCGATGAAAACCGTTGGGGCGCACTAGGCGGCTCCGCCGCCCGCGAGTCCTTTCGGCCCCGGCGGACCGGAAGGACTCGGAGGGCCGTCAGCGACCGAAGACCGCCGGCCGTTTGCCCAGGAACGCGTCGACGCCCTCGGCGAAGTCGGCGGCCGCGAGCAGCTCGAGCTGGCCGGCCCGTTCCCGGGCGAACGCCGGGTCGAGCTGCCCGAGGGTCGCGTCGTTGATCGCGGCCTTGGTGGCCACGAACGCGTCCGACGGTCCGTCGACGAGCGCCCGGACGAGGGCCTCCACGTCGTCGGCGAACGTCGCGTCCGGGAACACCCGCGCGATCAGACCCGCGTCGAGCGCGTCCGCGGCGGGCAGACGCTCGGCGAGCAGCGCCATCCGCATCGCGCGGGCCCGGCCGATGGACGCCGCGACCAGCGCGGTCGCACCGCCGTCGGGCATCAGGCCGATCTTGGTGAACGCGAGCAGCAGGTAGCTGGACTCGGCGGCGACGGTCAGGTCAGCGCCGAGGGCGAGCGAGACCCCCACCCCGGCAGCCGGGCCGTTGACGGCCGCGACGACGGGGCGCGGGAACGCGCGCAGAGCGGCGACGAGCCGGTTGGCGGCGTCGATGGTGGACGGGTCGGGCGGTCCGGACAGGTCGCCGACGGTGGACAGGTCGGCGCCGGTGCAGAACGCCCGGCCGGCGCCGGTGAGCACGACGGCACGGACCGCGCGATCACCGGCGTGCTTGTCCAGGGCGTCGGCTGCGGCATCGAGGGTCTCGGTGGTGACGGAGTTCATCCGGGCGGGCCGGTTGACGGTAATGCGCAGGACGCCGTCGGCCAGGCCGACGAGGACGTCGTTGGTGTCGGTGCTCATGAACTGTCCTTCTCGGGGAGTCAGGATCGGAAAGTGAGCGCCACTTTGCCGGTGGCGCTGCGGGATTCGAGGCCGCACAGCAGCGTCGGCACGGCAGCGTGCCGCGGTCGTTTTCATCTGTACCAGACCCCACTGAGCGGTCGCTAGCCAATGTCATCCGTTGACCACCTCCCGGGTAGCGTGATAGTTGTCTTAGCGAGCGTTCAGTAAATCAATTTCGCAGAAGATCCCCCGAGGAGCAACCCATGGCCGACGAGTCGACCACCGCGCCCGAGCCCGCGGCGCTGTACGAGCGCCGAGGCAGCGTCGCGATCATCACCCTCAACCGCCCGCGCGCACTGAACGCCGTCAACGCGGCGCTCTCGACAGCTGTCGGGACCCTGCTCGAACAGGCCGACTCCGACGACGAGGTTCGGGCCATCGTCCTCACCGGCGCCGGGCGGGCCTTCTGTGCCGGCGCGGACCTGAAGGCGCTCGGCAGTGGCGCCCCCCTCGACGCCGACGGCCACCCGGAATGGGGTTTCGCGGGCTTCGTCCAGCACTGGGTGAGCAAGCCGACGATTGCGGCGGTCAACGGGTTCGCCCTCGGCGGCGGCACCGAACTGGTGCTCGCGTCGGACCTGGCGGTCGTCGACGAACAGGCACAACTGGGGCTGCCGGAGGTCACGCGCGGGTTGTTCGCCGCGGCCGGCGGCGTGATCCGCCTGCAGCAGCAGGTCCCCCGCAAGGTCGCCCTCGAACTCGCGCTCACCGGCGCGCCCATCACCGCCGCTGACGGCCTGAGACTGGGTCTGGTCAACCGCGTCGCGCCCGCCGGCACCGCCCTCGAGGTCGCCCTCGAACTCGCCGAGAGCATCGCCGCGAACGCGCCGCTGGCCGTGCGCGAATCGAAGTCGATGATCCACCGGACGGCTTCCGACTCGGACTGGGAACAGGACGTGTGGGACCGGAATGCCGAGGCCGTGAAGCTCGTCTTCACCAGCGCCGACGCGCAGGAAGGCCCGAAGGCCTTCGCCGAGAAGCGCCCGCCGGTCTGGCAGGGCCGCTGACCACCTCCCGATCTCGGCCCGGTGCTCCGCTGAGCCCCTGCCTCCGGGGCGCCGGGCCGCACCACCTTCCTCCCTCCCTCGAAAGGTTCCCCTCATGACCAACGCTGTCATCGTCGACGCCGTCCGCCTCGCATCCGGACGAGGCAAGCCCGGCGGCGCGCTGTCCGGGACCCATCCCGTCGAGATGCTGTCCCACGTGCTGCGCACCCTCGTCGACCGCAACGGCCTCGACCCCGCCCAGGTCGACGACGTCATCGGCGGCTGCGTCCAGCAGGTCGGCGAGCAGGCCCTCAACATCTCCCGCACCGCGCTGCTCGCCGCGGGCTTCCCGGAGTCCGTGCCCGCCACCACCATCGACCGCCAGTGCGGGTCGAGCCAGCAGGCCGCACACTTCGGCGCCCAGGGCGTCATCGCCGGCGCCTACGACATCGTGATCGCCTGCGGCGTCGAGTCGATGAGCCGTATCCCCATGGGCACGTCCTCCATGGGCCAGGACACAGCCGGCGCCGGCATTGCCGCCCGCTACCCGGAGGGCCTGATCCACCAGGGCATCTCCGCCGAACTGATCTCCGCGAAGTGGAAGCTCGACCGCGAGGCCCTCGACGCGTTCTCCGCGCAGTCGCACCAGCGCGCCGCCGCAGCGGCCGCCAACGGCCTGTTCGACAAGGAGATCGTGCCGATCACCGTCACGAACGCCGCCGGCGAGACCGTCACGCACACCGTCGACGAGACGGTCCGCACCAGCACCACCGCCGAGGGCCTGGCCGGCCTGCGTCCGTCGTTCCGCACCGACGAGTTCGCGGCCCGGTTCCCCGACGCCCCGTGGCAGATCACCCCGGGCAACTCCTCCCCCTTCACCGACGGCGCCTCCGCCGTGCTGATCATGAGCGAGGAGATGGCGAACAAGCTGGGGCTCACCCCGCGTGCCCGGTTCCACTCGTTCTCCGTGGTCGGCGACGACCCGATGCTCATGCTCACCGCCCCCATCCCCGCCACCCACAAGGTCCTGGCCAAGGCGGGCCTGAGCATCGACGACATCGACGCCTACGAGGTCAACGAGGCCTTCGCGCCGGTGCCGTTGGCCTGGGCCCACGAGTTCGGCGCCGACCCCGCCAAGCTCAACCCCCTCGGTGGCGCCATCTCCCTCGGTCATGCACTCGGGTCCTCGGGCACCCGACTGATGACCACCCTGCTCAACCACCTCGAGGCCACCGGCGGACGCTACGGCCTGCAGACCATGTGCGAGGGCGCCGGCATGGCCAACGCCACCATCATCGAACGACTCTGAGACACACCACTTCCCGAAAGGAACACCACATGATCGTCAACGACAGCGTCGCCCTCGTCACCGGCGGCGCCTCCGGCCTCGGCCTGGCCACCGCCAAGGCCCTCCTCGCCGACGGCGCCCAGGTGGTCATCGTCGACCTCCCCAGCTCCAACGGCGAGGTCGTCGCCAAGGAACTCGGTGACCGGGTGCGCTTCGCCGCGGCGGACGTCACCGACGAGGCAGCCGTCACCGCCGCCCTCGACCTGGCCGAGTCCCTCGGCACCCTGCGAGTGCTGGTGAACTGCGCCGGCATCGGCAACGCCGTCAAGACCGTCGGCAAGCAGGGTGCCTTCCCTCTCGACTCCTTCACCAAGATCATCAACGTCAACCTCGTCGGCACCTTCAACGTGCTTCGCCTTGCCGCCGAGCGCATCTCGAAGACCGAGCCCATCGACGGCGAGCGCGGCGTCATCATCAACACCGCCTCCGTCGCCGCGTTCGACGGCCAGATCGGCCAGGCCGCGTACTCCGCCTCGAAGGGCGGTGTCGTCGGCATGACCCTGCCGATCGCCCGCGACCTCGCGTCGCTGCTGATCCGCGTCGTCACCATCGCACCCGGCCTGTTCAAGACCCCGCTGCTCGGCTCGCTGCCCGAGGCCGCACAGGCCTCGCTCGGCCAGCAGGTGCCGCACCCGTCCCGTCTCGGCGATCCGTCGGAGTACGGCGCCCTGGCCGCTCACATCGTCTCGAACCCGATGCTCAACGGCGAGACCATCCGTCTCGACGGCGCCATCCGCATGGCCCCGCGCTGACCCACACGTGATCGAGGAGGGGCCGATGTCTGCACCGCCCGAAACCATCACCAACTGGCGGGAATTCGAGCCGATGCAGCTCGGCCCCATCCTCGACCACGCCCTGGATGCCTTCCACGAGAACGGCTTCCACGGCACCACGGTCCGCGACCTGGCCCGTCGAGTCGGGGTAACGGTGCCCGCCCTGTACTACCACCACGAGAACAAGGAAGCGGTTCTCGTGGCGTTGCTCGACACCGCGGTCCGCGACCTGATCGACCGCTGCGTCGCCGCGGTCGCCGACGGCGGTGACGATCCGGTCCTGCGCTTCGCCTACTTCTTCGATGCGGTGGTGCTGAACATGACGCACCGCTCCCGACAGTCCGCGCTCGACTCCGAGCTGCGGCACGTCGCGCCGGAGAACCGCCGCAACTACGCGGCGACCCGCAAGAGGCTCGAACTCATGGCCCTCGACCTGGTGGCGGACGGCGTCGACCGGAAGGTCTTCGTCGTCGACGACATCCCGGAGACAGTGCGTGCGCTCCTCGGCATGGGTCAGTCGATCGCCCGGTGGTTCCAGATCGACGGGCCTTTGACGCCCGACGCTGTCGCCACCCGCTACACGGCCATCGCCCTGCGCGTCGTCGGCCATCCCCCGCTTCCTGACATCCCCTACCGCTCGGCAGACGACCGGGGAACCCGCACCGTCGACGCCTGATCCAGCAAGGAGCAAGGACAATGCAGCGCAACCACTTCGAATCCGATCACGAGGACTACCGCGGCACCGTCCGCGAGTTCCTGGCCCGCGAGGTCGAACCCCACTACCTGCAGTGGGAGGAAGACCGGCTGATCGACCGAGGGTCCTACGTCGCCGCGGGCAAGTCCGGCATCCTCGGCCTCGGCGTCCCCGAGGAGTTCGGCGGGTCGGGTGTCACCGACTACCGGTTCCGGCAGGTCGTTTCCGAGGAGATCGCCCGCACCGGCACCACGTCGTTCGGGTCCAGCCTCTCCCTGCAGGACGACATCACGATCCCCTACATCCTGCACCTGGGTACCGCGGCACAGAAGGATCGCTGGCTGCCGAGCATGGCCGCCGGCGAGGTGATCGGCGCCATCGCGATGACCGAGCCGGGCGCCGGTTCCGACCTGCAGGGCGTCAAGACCACCGCGGTCCGGGACGGCGACGAGTGGGTGATCAACGGCCAGAAGACCTTCATCACCAACGGCATTCACTCCGACCTGGTGATCGTCGTGTGCCGCACCGACCCGAACGCCGGATCGAAGGGCTTCTCGCTGATCGTCGTCGAACGCGACACCCCCGGCTTCAGCCGCGGACGCAAGCTGCACAAGGTCGGGCTCGCCGCGCAGGACACCGCCGAGCTCGTCTTCGAGAACGTCAGGGTGCCCGCAGAGAACCTGCTCGGCACCGAGGGCCGCGGCTTCATCCACCTGATGGAGAACCTGCCGCTGGAGCGGATCGGGATCGCCGTCGGCGCCATCACCGCCGCCCGGGCCGCCTACGAGTGGACCAAGAGCTACGCGTTCGAGCGCAAGGCGTTCGGCAAGCCGATCGGCGACCTGCAGAACTCGCGGTTCGTGCTCGCCGAGATGCTCACCGAGATCGAGGTCACCGAGTCGCACATCGACCGCTGCGTGATCGCCCTGAACGCAGGCGAACTGACCGCCGTCGACGCGTCCAAGGCGAAGTGGTGGGCCACCGAGCTGCAGAAGCGGGTCGTGGACCGCGGAGTGCAGCTGCACGGCGGCTACGGATTCATGATGGAGTACCCGATCGGCCGCGCCTACGTCGACACCCGCATCCAGACGATCTACGGCGGCACCACCGAGATCATGAAGGAGATCATCGGACGGGACATCGCCGCCGAGTTCCGGTGACACGAATTCTCTGAACCATACCGGCGGGCAACCTGCTTGGAGGGAGATCGCCCGACTTCCGCTACTCCGACTCGCTCGGCGTCGAGGCAAACGGCAACGTCTGCCCTAGTTCTCAACAACCAAGCGGCCCTGGTCTGATGGAGCCTCTGAGCCCGTACATCCGGCAAGCAGCGGTTCCACTGGGCGTGCACACGGCGACCTGCCATGTGCACGCCCAGTGCTCGCTGTCGGCCTGTCCGGCGCCCAGGACTCGTCAGTAATGCTCGATGTGGGCCCGGATCGCTCCGTCGGCTCGCACCCAGCCCTTCCCTCGCGCGTACTCCCGCATTGCCTGGAAGCCGGCCCGCCAGTCGTCACCGGCACCATCCGCATCGGCCAGTCGTGCGACGGCCGCAGCGGATATCCAGGCATTCCCGCCGACTGTCTCCCCCACCGATGCAGCCTCGAGAGCCTCTCCTACCCGAACGGTCGCGTAGTCGGCCGGCGCACGCACCGCAAAGCCGGTGAAGGTGTCCCGATTCTCCAACCGAACGGCACCGAACTCGTTTACCACCAATTGCATAACTGGTCCTCAATCCTGAGTGTGCTGGGACGGCAGGGACTTTCCTGCCGAGGTTCGTTCGCTCCCGGGGTCTCACGACTGCCTCCGACTACGAGACGCGGCTCCCGGAGGGCCCCGAAGGGGACGATGCGTGCGCGACTCCAGGTCAACCTTCTTCGAAACTCAAGTGGCGGAGCCAACTTCAGCGACCGGAGCGTCATCCCGCGCCACGACGCACCCCAAACCCTCCAACCCGCTGCCCTTCGCCCCGCTATCCGCGACTCCCGGGACTGCGAGTCCGGACCCCGAACATACCCCGACTCGAGAGTCCCAGCGTCCTAGCGCCTTTCGGCATCCTCCACCCGCGCGACCTTACCCGCAAGACCTTCACTCCAGGTCTTGACGCGACACAAAACTAAAACTAACGTCACTTTTAGTTATTGTGACTCGCACCACCGGAAGGAACATCACATGGAACTGGGCGTCATGAGCCTCGGCGACCACCTGCCCAACCCGCACACGGGGATTCGCACTTCACAGGGCGAGCGTCTGCGCTCCGTCGTCGACAGCTCGGTGGAAGCGGAGAGCTTGGGATTCTCCATGATCGCGCTGGGAGAGCACCACTTCAACGACTACATCATCTCTTCACCGCAGCTCATGCTCGCTGCAATTGCCGAGCGCACCGAGCGGATCCGGCTGGCCACTGCCGTGACCCTGCTGGCCACCTCGGACCCCGTCCGCGTGGCAGAGGATTTCGCAACGCTCGACCAGCTGTCCGGAGGTCGGGCCGAAATCGTCGTCGGACGCGGCATCAACCCCGAAACCTATGCGGCATTCGGCGGCCTGGACCCCAAGCAGGGCCACGCCATCATGAGCGAGAAGGTCCAGCTGCTGGATCAGCTCTGGAACTCGAAGGAGCCCTTCAACTGGTCCGGCGAGTTCCGCGGACCGCTCGAGAACGTACAGCTCAAGCCCTCACCGCTCGCGAGCGCACCCCGCGTGTGGATGGGCACCGGCACCACCGAGGAGTCCGTCCGACGCACCGCCGCACAAGGGCTACCGCTGATGCTGCCGAGCATCTTTGCCCGCATCGATACCTGGGGCCCGCTCGTGAAGATCTACCGCGAGCTCATGGAGGAGCAGGGCAAGCAGGCGATGGTTGGCTCCTGCAGCTACGTTCACGTCGCACCTGACAGCCAGGCCGCACGCGAGCAGTGGCGCCCCTACTTGACCGGGTATGTCACGTGGGCACGCCAACTGCTCGGCAACAAGTCCCCCGTGAACTACGAGGAACTGATCGAGGGAACGGCTATGTGTGGCAGCCCGGAAGAGGTCCTCGATCGAATGGGCACGTTCAAGGAGACCATAGATCCCGACATCCACCTCGCCGCCTTCGACTGCGGTGCACTCCCGCACGAGATGCTCATGGACACGATGGCGCTGTTCGCCGCCGAGGTCATGCCCAAGCTGTAAGTGCATCCCCGTCAGCGATATCGATACAATCGAGGCCTACAGCGACAAGATCAAAGGGGCCATCAAGGTGCACACAACGAGTACCGGGCACCAGCACGTGGGCACGAAGGGGCAGCAGACCGCACAGCTCATCAAGACCGCTGCACGCACCGTCTTCAAGCGCGACGGCTATCTCAATGCCAGGATGACCGATATCGCTGACGAGGCCGGCAAGTCTCCGGCCACGCTCTACAACTACTTCGACAACAAGCGGGAGATCCTCCACGCGATGTTGGAGGACTTCTTGAACCGCGTCCTCGATCAGGGGAACCCTGATCCGCAGGGCGTGTACACCTCGGAATCACTGAGATCGGCCATCGCCGTGTTCTGGCGCACCTACACCGAGTTCCTTCCTGAACTGGTCGGAATCACGCACGCTGCCTCGGTCGAGGACGAGTTCCTGCAAGCGTGGATGCAGATTCGCGAGGTAGGCGTCAAACAGATTGCCGGACGAGTCAAAGTGCTTCAGCGAGAAGGGATGGTGGATCCGAAGCTGGATCCGTACGTCACCGCATCAGCACTCTCCTCCATGCTCGAACACAGTTGTTATCTGTGGCTGGGCATGGATGTACAAGGGATTGGGCGACCTGGGTCGGATGACGAGGCGATCGACACCCTCACCTACCTGTGGTCGCGTGCGCTGGGAATCGAATGACCTGCGATTCCGTAGTGCGTACGGGGTAGGTCAGAGAACGTCCGCGAGTTCCCCGAGCAGCGCGGCCTTGCCCTTCGCACCGACGATCGTATTGACCGGCTTGCCACCCTTGAACAGGATAAGCGTCGGGATCGACTTGACCTGGAAGTCGCGGCCGGAGGCCGGGTTGGCATCGATGTCGAGCTTCGCGATGGTCAACTTCTCACTGTTCTCACCGGCAATTTCCTCGAGAACCGGGGCAACCATCTTGCACGGGCCGCACCACGTAGCCCAGAAATCGACCAGAACAGGCTTGTCACTTGCCAGGACGTCCTGCTTGAAGGAATCGTCGGTGATGGTGACGGTATTCGACACGGTTACTCCTCGAGGTTTGGGAACGAGCGTAAAGGTAAAGCGATCAGAGGTCAGGGAGCGCCGACGACATCGACACTGTGCCCGGCAGCGTCGAGCGTGTTGGCGGTGATGTCCCCACGATCGGCAAGCCAGCGTTCGGCATCGATCGCCGCGGAGCATCCGGTGCCGGCAGCGGTGATGGCCTGACGGTACGTGTGATCGACCAGGTCACCGGCAGCGAACACGCCGTCGACGGAGGTCGCGGTGGAACCCGGGGCGACGCGGACGTAGCCGGCGTCGTCGAGTTCGACCTGGCCCTTGACGAGTTCACTGCGCGGATCGTGACCGATGGCGACGAACATGCCCGTGATGTCGAGGGTGGAGGTTTCACCGGTGACGGTGTCGCGGACCTCGAGGCCGGTGACACTGTTCTCGCCGAGCACCTCGACGGGTTCGGTGTTGGTCAGGAAGCGGATCCTCTCGTTCGCCTTGGCGCGTTCGAGCATGATGCGTGAGGCGCGGAACTCCTCGCGGCGGTGCACGAGGGTGACGGAGCGGGCGAAGCGGGTGAGGAAGGTGGCCTCTTCCATTGCGGAGTCGCCGCCGCCGACCACGACGATGTCCTGGTCGCGGAAGAAAAAGCCGTCGCAGGTGGCGCAGGCGCTGACGCCGCGGCCGAGGAGGCGTTCTTCGCCGTCGATACCGAGGTAGCGGGCGGCTGCGCCCATGGCGAGGATGATTGCGTGCGTGGCGTAGGTTTCGCCGTTCGCGGTGACGGTCTTGATCGGTGCGCTCAGGTCGATCGCGTCGACGTCTTCGGTGCGGATGTCGGTCTCGAAGCGCCGGGCCTGCTCACGCATCTGGTCCATGAGGTCGGGGCCCATGATTCCTTCGCGGAATCCGGGGAAGTTCTCGACCTCGGTGGTGGTCATGAGGGCGCCACCGAATTGGGTTCCCTCGAACAGAAGGGGCGCGAGCTCAGCGCGCGCGGTGTAGACACCAGCGGTGTATCCGGCGGGGCCGGAACCGACAATGATGACGTCATGGACCGTGGACGGAGTGGTCATGCGGGCCTCTTTCAGGGAGCGGCATGAGGGAAGTTCGGGCGGTCCGCACGACACCGACGGAGTCGCGAGCTCGTCACATCAGATTTGACTCATCCGAACGAGTTGCCCAGCAACATCATTCGACCTTCCGAAATGCTGACACACTCTCGGATGAACGGTGCCCGGCTTCCCGGAATCTTCGGCTGTCTGTGGTGACCCACACTACCGCTATAGCGAGCGCTAAGTAATAACTCCATGACAGAGGGAGGCCGACGTGGCCGCCCAGCGGGGCAACAAGATGCCGAACGCTCTACCGAGATCATGAAAGAGATCATCGGTCGCGAAATCGCGAAGAACTGACGAAGGCCCTGAAAACGAATGAGCGCCGGTGGTTCACCGGCGCTCATTCGTTGCACGTCAAAGCAATACGACAATCAGTTCAGTAGCGCGGCTATCACCGGAAGTGATGCGTCGGCATCTCCACGCTGGCCTCGCATGCTCGACGGGGTTTGAGCCAGCGAGCCTTCCGCGACGCCGTGGTCATGACGCCACTCGACAAAGGTTCGGTGCTCGACCATGCGCCAGCGACCGTCACGGCGCTCGAATCGATCGATGTATCGACCACCTGCGACGCCCTCGTAATCCTCACTTCGTCCGTCCCAGAACGTAGTTGAAGGAGCAGTAGACGGAACTCGGTGATAGGCGGTGACGTAGGTTTCCACTTCGGCGACGTCACCGTCGAAGGAAAACAGCATGTTGCCCGTCTGATGATGGGTCCGCTCGAGGGAGCCCATCGATACCCGCGCGTTCTCTACCATCTTCTGCCAAGGCAGCTCGTTTCCGATGAAGACAGTTTTCCCGTCCTCATGGAATACGCTCGCCATCAGTTCCCATCGGTTCCGATCCACTGCGTGGCAGAAGCGGTTGACAACATCGGCGATTTCCGCACGGTCGACAAGCCGACTGGCGTCTACTCGACCGAGATCGTCTGTGCGCCAAGCCTCGACTACCGATCCCGAGATCCCCTCCTCTCGCTGTCCCCTCGCCTGGCCAGAGACAGCAGCAAGGCCGCCTTCTCGCGATGGACGGTGATTGCGCCACTCCGTGAGCAGGCGCCGGTCCGCAATCCGCCAGCGACCGTCGCGGAGTTCGAATCGGTCGATATAGCGAGCGCCGAGCATGACTTCGTACGCCTCACCCGTGCCACCGAAACCACCACCGACAGGCGCATCATGCGGAATGGCATGGAATGCCGTCACATACGTCTCGACGTGTGCGACGCTCCCCTCGAAAGCAATCATGATGTTGCCGACCTGGTGGTGCGTCGCCTCGACCGGCTCGAGAAGTGCGGAGCCTTGTGCGACGAATTCGCGCCAGCTTCCGCCGATCGATGACAATCGGCAGGTTGCGTCCTCGTGGAAAACCGAGTCCATCAACCACCAACGCCGACGATCCGTCGCATGGCAGTAGCGGTGGATGACGTCTTCGATTTCGGCTCGGGCAGCTACTGATTCGAGTGTGTACGCAGTGCTCATGTATCTCTGCCGCTCCTACGCTTCGGCGGGCACGTTTGCCGGCAGATCGCACGAAGCAGTGCCGTCGTCATTGAGGACACAAACCGGGCAGTCGTCCTGATCGGCGCCGAGCGCACCGTCCGCCGCCTGAACCATCTCGGCGAAGAGCTCCTGACGCTCCGATCGCGGCACCCGCGGATCCCGCGCCGGGCGCAAGCCGAGCTCGATCAGCGTCTCGAGCTGGCGGTAGCCGGCCGTCGTCGGGTCCACGATGGGGACGCTCGAGCGGGCAGCGAGGATCTCGGCGACCGGGCTCATGCAGTTGCACCCAAGGATGACCGACTTGGCGCCGTCCTGCACTGCGAGTTCGATCTCGGCAAGGATGCGCTCGACAATGTCCTCGCGTCCGGCCTTCATCTGGGTGAGGAAGTTGTCTTCATCAGCCAGAGTGCTCTGCTCAGCGTGGGTTGAGACGTAGCGTACCGAGATGCACTGCCGTCCAACAGGATTATCGCGCAGGAGACGCTCGTAGACGAAGTCCATCGTCTCCGGCCAGATCGTGACGATGCTGAACTTCTCGCCGAGAGCGGCTGCTGCCAGCAGGCTTGCCTCACCGCTACCGACCACCGGGACATCGGAGGCGGCGCGCGCGGCTGCCAGGCCGTAGTCCGGAACCCCGCCGATCAGAACTCCGGCGCACCCGTCGCGAGCGGCCCGCATGGCAGCCTCCGCGTAGACGACATCGGAGAGCAGGAGGTCGACCGCGTCGATCGGGGTCACTCGGATCTCCGTGAACACCGACTCGACGGAGTACCCGGGCGCGATCAGGCGATCGGGAACCGGGCTCTTCTGCTGGCCGGTCTTCATTTCGAGACATGCGATCCACTTGGTCAACTGAGTCTCCTTGACTTCGAGGTGATTCGAGTCACTTCCAGCGACTCCTGTGAGGAGGCTATCAGAAAGTGTTTCTACTACGAAGAAGGAAAATCCCTGCCTCGAAAGGCCGGAAAGACTTGCACAACACACAGATACAGCAAATCCCGAGCAGTGCGACAATCGCACTGCTCGGGCCTGAGGACAGAACTACGCGCCTCGGTAGAGGTCCCCGTGCTGAACGCGCATGACCTTCTTGTCAAGCTTTCCGACACTCGTACGCGGAAGCGCGTCGACGTACAGAATCGTGTCGGGGAGTTGCCATTTGGCGAACGCGCCGTGAAGCAACTCGTGGATCTCGGCGAGCGCAACTTCCTCTCCGTCCGTGGTCACCATGATCACGACCGGACGTTCCTGCCATTTCGGATGCTCGACACCGATCACCGCCGCCTCGGCCACCCGAGGATGGGCCGTGATCGCGTTTTCCATGTCGATCGACGAAATCCATTCGCCGCCACTCTTGATGACATCCTTGAGCCGGTCCGCGAGCTTGAGGTAGCCGTTCTGATCGATGGTCCCGATATCGCCGCTTCGCCAGTAACCGTCGAGGAACCTGTCGGCGTCGTCATCAAGCCTGTGGTACCGCGCGGTGATCCACGGTCCCCGCAGCAGGACCTCGCCCTTGCTGTTGCCGTCGTGCGGCAAGTCGTTGCCCTCCGGATCTACGATCCGCACATCGACACCGCCCGCGGGAAGACCCTGATAGCGCTTGATGCTCCACCATTCTTCCTCCGTCACCTTGCCCTGCAAGGTCACCTTGCGGCCGTAGTTGACGAAAGCCATCGGCGCAGTCTCGGTGGCCCCGTACGCATGGATGAAGTCAGCACCGGTCAAGTCGTAGAACCCACGCATGAGCGAGAGTGCGGGCTCGGTGGCGCCGGACAGCAGTCGGGTGCGACTGAAGTCCGGTTTGACGTCGAGCGTCTCGATGTAGTCGAGCATCGGCTGGAAGATCGCCGGGGCGCCGTTCGCGACCGTCACGTTCTCGGCGATCATCACGTCCGCCAACATGTCAGTGTCCGCTGCCGAATAGCGGCCGGGCAGAACGATCTTGGCCGCGACGTAGACGGCAGACTGCGGAAGACCCCAGGACTGGCTGTGGAACATCGGCGTGATCAGCATGACCGCGTCGGCGGCGCTCATCCCGTAGGACGAGGCCTGTGTCAGGGTGTGCAGGTAGATCGCTCGATGCGAGTAGTACACGCCCTTCGGCCGGCCGGTGGTGCCGGTCGTGTAGCAGGCGCTGTAGGCGGAGCTCTCGTCGATCATCGGCCAGTCGATCTCCGGGGACGCCTTCGCCACCAGGTCCTCGAGATGACGGACGTTCGGCAACGTGGTGGCGATCTCCGAGAGAGGTTTGTCGGACATCACCACCCAGGTAACCTCCGGCGCAAACGGCGCCACCGACTCCGCGACGCTCAGCAGGCTCTCGTCCACCAGGACGACAGACGCGCCACCGTGGGTGGCGACATACCCAACGTCCTCGGGTGCCAGGCGCAGGTTCATCTGCAGCATTACCGCTCCGGTGCCCGGGATGGCCCAGTAGAGCTCGAAATGCCGCTTGCTGTTCCAGTCCAGGATCCCCACCACATCACCGGGTTTCACGCCCAGGTCGGTCAGGGCGTTGGCAATCCGCTTGATGCGCGCGTAGGCGTCGCCGTAGGTGTAGCGGTCCCATCCCCCGTCGCCGGTGCGATAGACGATCTCGCGCTCCGGGTAGTTGCGGGCCGCGTGACGGATCAGCGTGGTCGTGTTGAGCTGATACGAGTCGTCATTCGTCGACGGGTGCCCCTTGACAATCGCGGTCAACTGCGCGCTCCTCGGATCCGGCCAGTTCTACTGGCTACAGCTGTTCTACTGGCGACAGCGGAGGTGCCGGTTGCTGACCCACTCGCGCGTGACCCGCATGCTGCGGAACCAGTTTCGCCGGGACACTGCTCACGCCCACCGATGCGACCGAGGGCCCTGACCACGATGTGGGATTCACACACCTGCACTCGCTACCTTGGCTTGTTTCTCCGCGGGACTGACAACCCAGACACCGCATCATTCTGCAATGCAGAACATCTCTCTGCTTCAGAGTTGCACGGGCCGACAACGTAAGTCAAGGGTACGAGGCACAAAAGCTGCAGCCGTCAGGAAAGGCACAGCGTGGAGGACTTCAGCGGCGATCCAGGAGATCACCTGGCGTTGAATCGTCAGTCCCGCGAACCCGGGACATCGGTCGAGCCAGCACCAACCATGGCCAGCGCGAGGTCCGTGTACTCCCGTGCGATCTCGTGCGGCGACTGACCGATCCCCGGCCGGTACCAATCGGCCACGGCAACGCACATCGTGACGATCGCCGTGGCCGTCGACGACGCCGGCACGGTTCCGACCCGCCCCGCATCACGGCAGGCCTCCACGGCTGCCTGCACAATGCCCCGGACCTGCGTCCGTGCCTGGAGGTGTAGCGATCGGCCGGACTCGTCGAGCGACCGTAACTCAGTGGACGCGAGCACCGCCGAGGCCTGACGGTATGTGTGGAAAAGGATCACGCACTCGACGAGGTTCGCCAACCGTTGATCGGGTGAATCCGCTTCGGCGTCTGCAGCCACGCATCGGCTTGTCAGCTCGGCCATCGCGCCTTGCAGCAATTCAGTGAGCAGAACGTCCTTGCTCTCCACGTGGTAGTAGACGCCGGCCATCGACAAGCCGCACCGGTCGGCGATCATCCTGACGGTGGCAGCGTGGTAGCCGACCTCCACAAAGACATCCAGCGCCGTTCGAAAGACCGGAGGGAGGTCCAGCGGCTCGAAGTCTCGCCAGTCGTCGAACAGTGGGCCGGCGGGCTCGGGCGGACGCAGATCCAGCGGCACCTCGAGCGCGGCCGAGAGAGCCTGCAAGCGCTCATGACCCGGCAGACTCTTCCCGTTCTCGAACTCACTCAGAGATGACGGGCTCATGCCGACCAGCTGAGCAAGCTGCCGGAGCCCGACCTCGCGCTCGATACGCGCGGCGCGAATCCTGGCACCCAGCCCTTCCCCACCGATTCGACCCGACCGCTCCATGAGCACCACGGTATCCCGCCGACACGCGATCACCCGGGCTGGACAGCCACCATCTACAACGATGGTCTGTCCGGTCATGTAAGTCACTCCGACACCCCCTCCCCATTTCTGTCACACAGAAGCAATCTCTGAGTGAGGGGTGGCATGGCGAATGGATCGTCGTCGATAGCACGGACACCCATCCGTTCGAAACTTAGCGATCGATAGGTCTTGACGAACCGAACAGACGGCAATACGGTCTTCGTGAGACATCCGAGCGATGCGCGTCACAGCACGAGACGAGTGCGAGCCGGCAGCCGCAGAACCCAGGAGTGGGACCACCTGCGCGCCGTCGATCCACCTCTTCAACTCAGGCGACATCCCGCTCGAGTACGCAGCCCGGACCCGCAAGTTGCGCAACACCAACATCTCTCATGCCCCCGTAAACAAGCTCAGCGCCGGCGACGGCACCTGGTTAGGAGCACTCCAATGAGCGACATCCTCGAGTTCGCGGACCAGTTCTTCAACGCCGTCTCGAACGGCGACATCGACGCGGTGGCCGGCTTCTACCGCGACGACGTGACCGTCTGGCACAACTTCGACAACCTCGACCAGTCCCGCGAGGACAACCTCGCGACCCTTGCGGGAATCTCCGGCCGCTATGACGCCTTCGGCTACGAGGACATCCGCCACACCGCCCTCGAGGACGGCTTCCTCCGTCAGCACGTCATCAAGGCCACGGTCGGGAAGAAGACCGTAAACGTCCCCGCGGTCCTGCGCGTGTACGTCGAGAGCGACAAGATCCACCGCATTGAGGAGTACTTCGACCGCGGCCAGCTCAGCGCCGTGTTCAGCTGACCCGGCCCGCAGTCGGCCTCCCATTCATCTGGTTCCACCTGGTGACACCGGGCTCCGGTCACCACGACGATCACCCACCGTTCGCAACTTAGCGATCGATAGATCTTGACTAGCCGAACGCTCGGACCTACCGTCGAGCCGAGAGCCCGGCGAGATGGCAGACACACAGCGAGGAGAATGTGACATGACAAACACGGAATTCGAACTAGGTGGCGTGTGCCACCTGGCGCTGGTGTGCCAGGACATGGAGCGCACCGTCGACTTCTACACCAACATCCTGGGCATGAAGCTGTCCATGACGCTCTCCCTGCCCGGTGGCGGCCAGCACTTCTTCTTCGACATGGGCGGCGGCCAGTTCATCGCGTTCTTCTGGTTCGCCGACGCTGCCCCGCACGCCCCCGGCATCGCGGCGCCCGCGGCCATCCCCGGTATCGGCAAGGAAATCGCGTCGGCACACGGCTCGATGAACCATGTCTCGTTCAAGATCCCGCTCGACAAGTTCGACGAGTACAAGGCCAAGCTCGAGGCCAAGGGTGTGCAGACCGGACCGATGCTCAACCACGACAAGTCCGAGCGCGGGATCAGCTTCGAGGACAGCGACTCCACCTTCGTGCGGTCGATCTACTTCTTCGACCCGGACGGCATCCTGCTCGAGTTCGCGGCGTGGACCCGCGAGCTGCGCGAGGACGACGTCGCACACGCGCCCCGGACCGCGGACGGCGGCCTCGGCGCCCCCGTTGGAGCAGCCAAGTGAGCGAAATGCTCGAGCTCGCAGACAAGATGTTCACCGCCCTCAGTCGAGGCGATATCGCCGTCCTCGACGAGATCTACCACGCGGACGTGAAGATCTGGCACAACTGGGACAACGCCGAGCAGTCCCGTGAGGACAACCTCCGCATCCTCTCGGGCATCCCCACCCGCTACGACGACTTCGGCTACGACGAAGCCCGCTGCGCCGCCCTCGAGGACGGCTTTGTGCGCCAGCATGTCATCCGGGCGACCATCGGGGACAAGACCGTCAAGGTCCCCACCATCTTCCGGGTGTTCGTCGACGGCGGCAAGGTCCGCCGCATCGAGGAATACCTGGACGCCGGCGAACTTCGCAAGGTCTTTGCCTGAATATAGACGCGATCAAGGAAAGCCCCGCCGATCGATTCGATCGGCGGGGCTATTTCCATGCATTACCCTTGCCGCGCAGGAAGATTCGTTCTATTCCGAGATCACAGGAAGAACGCGGCGACCTCGTCCACCGCCTGGGCCAGTGCGGCGGCGATCTCCTCGCGGGTCACGTCAGACATCCGACTCTTGGGCGTGGAGACGGTCAACGAATAGTGCGCCCCGCCGTACTCGCCGAGCGAGACCGACACCGACGCAACTTCGTCCTCGGACTCCTCGTCGCTCGTGGCGAACCCGACCCGGCGGACCTCCGCGAGCTGGCGCAGCAGAACCGACCGCTTGGTGATCGAGTGCGAGGTCAGGCCCGTCAACTTCTCCTTGGGGTAGAGCTCGCGCACCCCACTGTCTTCCAGCGTGGCGAGCAGCGCCTTGCCCGACGACGTGCAGTGCGCAGGCATGGTCATGCCCATGCGGGACCCGACGCGCACCGCCCGAGCACTCTCGACCGAGTCCACGAAGGTCACCGTGTTCCCGTCGAGCCGGGCCAGATGAACCGTCTCACCCAGGCTGGCCGAGAGCCGCTCGAGCACCGGATGCACCCGCGCCCGAACGTCGGTCTGGCGCAGGACCGCGAACGCTATCGTCGTCAGGGCCGGGCCCGGCTCGTAAGCCCGCGAGCCCTCGACCTGACGAACGAACCCGCGGTACTGCAGCATCGCCAGTAGCCGGTGCGCAGTCGACGAGGCCACCGAGAGATACTCGCTCACCTCGGTCAGCCGGATGCTGCGACGATCGCCGAGCAGCAACAGGATCCGAAGCGCGTTGTCGACAGACTCGATCGGGTACTGCGGACGATTCGGAGGTGCATCTTCCTTTGCAGTCACGCAGGTAGGGTAACGGCAGGGATGCGCAACACGTTCTTGGTGACCTTGCCCGAGGCGTTTCGCGGCAGCGAATCGACCACCACGAGGTCAGTCGGCAGCTTGTAACGAGCCAACCTTTCCCCGGCCCAGGCGCGCAACTCCTCGATGGTCAGATCCGCCGCACCCTGCTTCAGCGCGACCACCGCGACCGGGGTCTCGCCCCAGGTCTCGTGCGCCCTGCCGATCACGGCAACCTCGGCGATGTCGGGGTGGCCGGCCAGTGCGTTCTCGACCTCGGCGCAGTAGATGTTCTCCCCGCCGGAGATGATCATGTCCTTCGCGCGGTCCACGACATAGATGAAGCCCTCGTCGTCCATCCGCACCAGGTCACCGGAGTGGAACCAGCCGCCGGCGAAGGCCTGCGCCGTCGCCTCCGGGTTGTTCCAGTACCCGGACATGAGCCCCGGGCCGCGGTAGACGATCTCCCCGACCTCACCGGGCTGCACATCCACCATGTCGGGGTCGACGATGCGGGCCCAGACCCCGGGCACCGGGCGCCCGACGGAGCCGAGCTTTCGGCGCGAGTCCTTGGCCTCCAGCACGCACGTCACCGGGGACATCTCGGTCTGCCCGAAGAGCGCGAGGCTCGCCGCGCCCGGCAGAACCTCGCCCATCTTGCGGAGCAGGGTGTCGCTGGCCGGCGCCGCACCCCAGGAGCTGACACGGAGCCTGGACAGGTCACGCGGCACCCGCTCCTGCTCGTCGCAGACCGCCTGCCACTGAGTGGGTACGAGGAACGTCGACGTGACCCGCTCGCGCTCCGCGACGTCGAGGAGGGCGCCCGCATCGAAGGAGACGCTGGGCATGACGACCATCGTGGCGCCCATCAGGATCGCCGGCGCCACCAAGCCGAGGGTGCCGATGTGAAACAGCGGCGCGGCGCAGAGGCTGACCTCGTCGTGCATTTCGAAGCGGAACGCCATCACGTTCGTGGCCGCCTGCGCGGCCAGGTTGCGATGTGTCAGCACGGCGCCCTTGGGGCGTCCGGTGGTGCCCGAGGTGTACATGAGCAGCGCAGGCTCCGACTCCTCGGTCACGGCGATCGAGGCGCCCGAACCGGGGTGGGCCACGAGGACGTCGTACGGCGTTGCGCCGCCAGCACTCTCGTCGATGCCCTCACCGACCTGGAAGACCAGGACCTGGCCCTCGGCCTCCGCGGACGCGGCGATTCCGGTGGCGCTCGTCTGCTTGTCCACGAAGAGGACGACAGACCCGCTGTCGTCGAGTGTGAACGCCACCTCGCCGACGCTCAGCCGGAAGTTGATCGGCACGGCAACAGCACCGATCCGGTTGGCGGCGATGATGATCTCGATGTACTCGGCCTGGTTGCCCATCAGCAGCGCAACGCGGTCGCCGCGGCCCACGCCGCGCTCGGCGAGTGCGGCAGAGACGGCAACCACTCGCTGCTGAAGCTCCGCCCAGGTGATCCGGCGGTCGCCGAACACAATGGCCGGGAGGTCCCCGCGCTCGAAGGCGTGCCGTGCAACCTGGTTGACCCAGTGCTGCTTGCGTGCGAGCCCCAGCTCGTCGTTCTCGGTGCTCACCACTGCGCCTTGGGGAAGCGCTCGGCGATCCAGTCGCACATGACCTCGGCGACCTTCTCGCGGGCGCCGGCCGGCTCGACGAAATAGTGATCGCCCGGCAGGTCCTTGCGCTGCTTGTCGGTGCTGGCGATGGCGTTGTACAGCGCGTCCGCATCGCTGGGGAACACGCCCGTGTCGCCGTCGGGGTTGATGACAAACGCAGGCACAGTGATCTTCTCCATGTGCATTTCCGCGCGGCACTGGGATTCTTCGAGACTCCACATGTGCAGCCAGTTCCGCAGCGTGCTCCCGGCGCCGATGCCGCGGTCGCCGCGATTCGCCACGGCAGTCGAGCCGCGGTAGCACTCGCCCGCAGGCCGACTGCTCGGCTCCAGCGTCGCGTCGACCATGCGGGGGTCCGCCCAGGTACGCGGAACACCGAAGTGCCGGTCGAAGTAGCCGGCGGCCGTGACCCGGGCAAGCTCTTCCCGGGCCCACGCGGTGATCCGGTGGTTGCGAGCAACCTGCGCAGCACGGTATCGCTCGATGAACTCCTCGGAGTACGGCGGGCCGTTCTCGGGGTTGAACAGGTCGAGTTCGGGGTCGGTCAGCGTCGGGTCGTTCTCGTCTACGACGGCCGCGTCCAGCCACGAGGTCAGCACATCGGGCCGGCCGCCGTGCGCGGCGAGGGAGATGTAGGCGTCACCGGGGATGAGCTCGTCGATACCCAACGCCGGTTCCATGTCGCGGGCGGGACGGATGCACGACTCGACAGCTTGCGCCTGGTAGGCCGCCATCAGCGACCCGCCACCGGAATTACCAAGCAGGACAACCTGATCCACACCTGCATGTTCCTTCAACCAGCGGACGCCCACGCCGATGTCGACCAGGGCCTGGTCGAGATTGAAGAGCTCCTCGTAGCCGCGGTACCGGGTGTTCCAGCCCAGGAATCCAACACCGCGCTCAGCCATGAACTCGGCGACGTAATGCTCGGAAAAGTCAATCTGGTAATGCGAGGCGATCATCGCGATGCGCGGCTTCTTGCCGGCCGGCGTGTAGTAGATCCCCTGGCACGGGTAGCCGCCGGCCCCCGCGCGCTTCGCGCCCGGGGACTCGCTGCTGACAAATTCCTTGTGGACGGTCGGGCTGGTGGTAGCGCCGGACATGGTTAGACAACCTCGTATTCATTGAGACTTGCGTATTTCTTCAGGTGCGTAAACATCAAATCGACCCGTTCGAGGACGATTGGATCCGTCAGCCGGCCTTGCTCGTCAAAGTGATTGGGCGCGAAACTGAGGAGAATCTCGGGCCCCGGCAACACCGGGGACCGCGAGAAGACGAAGGTGTGACGCAGTTCGAACTGGCTGCGCGCTGTGCCGAGGCGACCGGGCGTCGCGCCCATGAGCGCCACCGGCTTGCGCTCGAGCGCCGAACTGCCGAGCGGCAGCGAGAGCCAGTCGAGCGCGTTCTTCAGGACGCCGGGGACGCCGCCGTTGTATTCCGGCGTGGCGATGACCACGGCATCGGCGGCCGCAACTTCCGCGCGCAGCGCATGGACGCTCTCCGCCTCGTTACCGATGTGATCCTCGTTGAACAACGGAATGTCGCCCAGCAGCTCCGTGATCCGCAAATCGACATCGGCGGGTGCCAGTTTCGCCGCCGCTTCGAGGAGCTTGCGATTCCACGAATCTCGGCGGAGGCTGCCGGCGATTCCACAGACAACAAAACGATCGTCACTCATCATGCAGCTCCCAGATAGGCCGCGACGACTGCCTCGTCGCGGATGACCTCGGCGGGCCTGCCGAGGGCGATTCTATGACCGAAGTTGAGGACACAGACGCGGTTCGAGATGCCCATGACCATCTTCATGTCGTGCTCGACGAGCAGGATGGCCACGCCGAGGTCCCGGTTCACCTGCACGATGGTCTCGGTCATCTCGGCGGTCTCGTCGTGGTTCATACCCGCGACGGGCTCGTCGAGCATGATCAGCCGCGGTTCCATCGCCAGCGCTCGCGCCAACTCGATGCGCTTCTGCGTGCCGTGCGGCAGCGATCCGACGGGGGTGTCGGCCAGATGCTCGATCTGCATCAGGGCCGCGACCTCGCGAACCTTCTCCTTCGCGGCCTTCTCCTCGCGCGCAGAGCGGCCCAGCCACAACATGTTCTCCAGGGCCCCCGCGCGCATCGCGTTGTGCCGCGAGAGCAACAGGTTGTCCAGCACTGTCATGGCCGGGAAGACCTCCACGTTCTGGAAGGTCCGGGCGATGCCCTTCTTCGCGATCTTGTGAGCCGGCATCCCGAGGATCTCCGCGCCCGCGAAGCGCACCGAACCGGACTGCGGTGCGTACACGCCGGTGATGCAGTTGAACAACGAGGACTTGCCCGCACCGTTCGGACCGATTACGGAGAACAGCTCGCCCTCGGCGATCGAGAAGCTCACGGCATCAATGGCCTTCACACCGGCAAAGCTCAGGGAAAGGTCCTCGACCTCCAACAGGTCGGCACGCGTCTCAGACATGCTGGATCGCTCCTTCGGTTTCGATTCCCGTGGCCGGCGCCGCAGGCGCAGGCTCGGCTGCGTCCACAGCCGACGCGCCCAGGTAGAGTTCTGCGATTTCCGCGTCGCCGCGCAGGTCCTCCGCCTTGCCCTCCTTGACCACGCGGCCGCCTTCGAGGACATATCCGTATTGGGCAATCGCCATCGCCATTGCCGCGTTCTGCTCGACGAGCAGGATGGATGTGCCTTCCCTGTTGATGTCGACGATCACGTCGCGGACATCCTCGACAATTTTCGGCGCCAAACCGAGGCTCGGCTCGTCGAGCAGGAGCACCTTCGGCTGGGACATCATCGCCCGCCCGATCGCGAGCATCTGCTGCTCGCCGCCCGAGAGGTAGCCGGCCTTGCGCGCCATCAGGTCGCCCAGACGCGGGAAGTGGTGCAGCACCCGCTCCCGCGCCTCGAGTTCCTGTGCCTTGCGATAGCGCCGGACGTATCCGCCGCTCGCGAGGTTCTCGGCCACGGTCAGGCCGGGGAACACCTGCCGGCCCTCGAGCGCCTGCGCAAGCCCCGCCTTTACGCGCTTGGACGAGCGCTCGTTGGTGACGTCTCTACCGAGCAGTTCGACCTTGCCCGCGGCGACGACGCCGCCGTGGACGCCGAGCAGACCCGAGACCGCGCGCATCAGCGTCGACTTGCCGGCACCGTTGGGCCCGAGGAGGCTGACGATCTGGCCCTGGGGAACCGTGAGGCTCACGTCCTCGAGCGCCAGCGAGGCTGCACCGTAGCGGACGCTGAGGCTGTCAATGATCAGCGAGTTCATTTGCTACCTCCGGAGACTCGGGCTCGGATCCAGTCGACAGGTCGTTTGAAGAGCGCGACCAGACCCTTGGGCTCGAAGATGAGGACCAGCACGATCACGAGGCCGTACAGGAACTGCGAGAGCAGGGGCGCCGTGATGCCGCCGTCGGCGCTCGCATCCTTCGAGACAAACGGAAGGTACGGCGAGACCACGTTGACCATCTCAGGCATCGCCTTGATGAAGAAGGCGCCGAGAATCGCGCCCGCGACCGAGCCCATACCGCCGATGACGACCATGGCGATGAAGTCGACGGAGACCATCATCGTCCACTGGCTCGGCGTGAAGTAGCCCATGTAGGACACCAGCAGCGCGCCGGAAACACCTGCGAGGGCCGAGGAGACAACGAAGGCGACGACCTTGGTCCTGGTCACAGGAATCCCGGCGACGCCTGCGGCGATGTCCCGGTCTCGGACCGCCATGAAGGCGCGACCGAGCCGCGAGCGCTTGAGGTTCCAGGTCAGCACGGTGACGATGAGCAGCACTGCCAGCGCGAAGTACCACCAAGCCTGGAACGAGGTCAGGATCTCCTCGCCTCCCGACGACCGGTAACCGTCCAGCAAGTCCTGCCCATTGATCTCGACCGCAGGGGCCGTCCGACCATTGACACCACCGCTCATACTGGTCCAGGTCTCCCAGACGTACGTGCCGATGAAAATCAGGGCCAACGTCGCAACCGCCAGGTAGAGCCCGCGGATGCGCACTGCCGCAGGACCGACGAGGGCACCAGCAAGTCCGGCAACCACAGCGGCTGCAGGCAACCACACCCAGACCGGCAGTCCCACATCGACTCCCAGCCAGGCTGAGGTGTAGGCACCGATCGCCATGAATACCGCGTGGCCCATCGAGATCTGACCGGCAAATCCGGTGATGACCTGCATGCCGAGGGCGCCGACTGCCGCAATCAGCGCGAAGATTCCGACGCCCATCCAGAGGTCGGACTGCACGACCCAGGGCACCAGCAGCATCGCCACGACCCACACCGCAACCCACACACGCGTGCTTCGCTTCTTGGTCCGCACGACGTCGGCCGGACCACCTGCGGTGTCGTCGTCGACGGGTGCGGGTTCGAGAGTTGTTGTCATCGGTCAGACCCTTTCAACGCTTTTACTGCCGAAGAGTCCGTACGGTCGGACCACCAGCACGGCGAACATGACGATGTAGGGCAGGACCTCGTGCAGTCGGCCGCCCCCGATGTCCGACAGGTAGTAGGACCCCATCACCTGAATCAGGCCGACGATCAAACCTCCGACGATCGCGCCGACCAGCGAGTCCATGCCACCGATCACGATCGCGGGGATGGCAAGCAGCGCCACGATTCCCAATGACGGCGAGACGACCCGGGGGAAGGACGCCAGGAAGACGCCGGCCACCACGGCAAGGAAGGCCGCGAGTCCCCATGAGAGGGCGAACATCCGCCGTACGTCTATTCCCTGTGCGAGCGCCGCCTCCTGATGACTGGCCGTCGCGCGGAGCGCCAGTCCGTACGGGGTCTTCTGGAAGAAGTAGGCCAGTCCGGCGAGGACCACAACAGAGGTGCCGATCGTCACGATGCCACTCCAAGGCAACACCACGGAGCCGACATTCACTGTGCCGGAGCCGACAGGGCCCGCCGAGCCGTGTGTGCCGACGCCCCAGATCATCAGGATCGCCTGGTGGAGCATGATCGAGATGCCCAGTGTCGCGAGCACGACGGTGGTCACGGATTTGCCAACCATGCGGCGGAGGAAGACCGCCTCGATCAGGACCCCGAGGACCACGACGATGACGGCCGCGATGACGAACGCCAGCCCCCAGGGCAGGAAGGCCATCAAGGCCAACACGCAGTAGGCGCCCAGCGCCACGATCTCGCCGTGGGCGAAGTTGAAGGTGTGTGAGCCCTTGAACATGATCACGAACCCGAGGGCGATCAGTCCGTAGACCATTCCCAGGGCAATGCCCTGGAAGCCGAGCTGCAAGAAGAGAGACATTTCCCCTTCTACTCCTTTGGTCGAACATTTTGTGGCACTTGGGATCTAAGATGAGCGATGTGTGCTCGTGTGACGTCGAGGCGCTCGCCGTTCCGAGGAAGCGGGCACCTCGACGCTCGGCCAGAAGCCGTTCTCGGCGCCTTCGCCTCGTCGGTGGCCTTGAAGTGTGCGACCGAGATCGTCGTCCCGGCGGCATCCACACGAATCATCCGTGTCCCGTCTGACATCCACGACTTGGCACACATCGCATCAGCACTGTCGACTCAGATCAGATCGGCCGGATGGCGCAGTCCCCCACCGTCAGAAACCGTTTGCCTCGCCCCAGGCGCGAGCCTGATCGGTCTCGGCCCAGTCAGTGGTCGGGATCAGCAGGCCCTCGGCGTTGATGCTGTTCATCCGGCTCTGGTAGCTGACGACCGAGTCGCCGGTGCCCAGGTTGACGGCAGGCAGGATGCCACCGAAATCGACGTCGAGATCCTTGACCGCCGCCAGCACGCCTTCTCGCGTGAGATCCTTGTTCTCACAAGCCTTCTCGAGCACCGCCACGGTGGCCACACCGCTCAGCCAGCCGGCGACCTGGAAGTTGCTCGGCTTCTCGTTCGGCGCATACTGCGCCAGGGCGGCATTCATGTCCCTGATGCCCTGGACGTCGTCGTTCAGGGCGCCGTAGCTGGCAGAGATGAAGTAGTTGTCGGTCAGGCCCGCGAGCGGCTTGGCCAGCGCAGCATTCCAGGAGCCCGAGTATCCGACCCACATCGGCTTGAAACCGAGCTGGGAGGACTGACCGATCAGGCCGGGGGTCTGGGCCATCGTGTTGGCCAGCAACACAACCTGGGCACCGGAGTTCTTCAGCTCGGTGGCCTGGGCGGTGAAGTCGTTGTCGGTGGGGCTGTACGTCGGGCTGGAGACGACCTCCACGCCGGGGATTTCCTTTGCGGCGAACTTGACCGCGTCCGCGTACGACGTGCCGTATTCGTCCGCAGCCGCGAAGACCCCGACCTTGAGCGGGTTGGCGGCGCTCGCACCAGCCTTCTGCGCGGCCCACACGAGGCCGTTGATCAGTTCCACCTCGAAGGGCGGGGTGTAGATGGAGACATCCTCGAGCTTGAGCGAGGACGAGTTGAGCGAAGCGGAGTAGGTCAGGATGTCGTCCTTGGCGATGCTGTCCTTGATGGCCATCAGCTGGGCCGTGCCCATCACCTGCGGGATCATCACAACCTTGTTCGAGATGGCGCGGTACTGCTGGGTGGTGACCTGAGGGTCGAACTTGGTGTCCATCTTGTGCAGGACGATCTGGCGGCCGCAGATTCCACCAGCGGCGTTGACCTGATCCAGCTTGATCTCCAGGCCGATCGAGCCCGAGGTTGCCGCCTGGGCGATCGGGCCGGAGTAGTCGGTGAGAATTCCGAGATTGATCTCGGTATCGCTGACGCCCTTCCCGGTCTTGACGCCGTCCGCACTTGCGGTGTCGCCCCCGGCCGACCCACCGCAGGCGGTCAACGTGAGCATCGAGGCGATTGCGAGGGCTGGAACAGCCTTCCTCAGCATCTTCAGTACGTCCCTTCGGATTGTGACCTGACCCACACCGAAAGGGTGGTCTTGAGCATTGAACATGCTTATCGATCGCTAGTCAAGCACTTGACTAGCGATCGATAAGTACAAACTGCAATCGCCCGACCTGGACTGATACGCAAGACTTGCAGTGTGCAGAGAGCATTTCTGCCGATGGCGCCGGCCTGGGACGCGTGGGGTGGCATACCCCATCGGCAACGAAGCTGCACTGGACTCGGTGATGGTTTCCGACAATTCGCCGACATGAGAACGGACGAACGGCACACCACCCGAGGCGCCTAGTCGAGCCGGGACACCTCGTGGCGCCAAGCCGCGCCCAAATTGAGACCAGCACCTAGGTTCGGCAAGTCCGCCAGATCCTCGGCACCGATCGGCACCAGCGTGCCGCCCGCCGAGACGATGGACAACGACAGCGAGGCGATCACGTCGACAGAGATGGCGCGAAGAACCGCCTCCTGCACCGACGCGCCGGTGGACGTGAGGCCATGGCCGCGCATGAGCACCACCGGTCGATCACCTAGGGAATCGGCCACATCGTCGCCCAGGGTAGGGTTGTGAATCAAAGCGGCCCTGGGGAATACGGGCACTCCGCCGTGTGCCAACACCGCTCCCGGGATGTCGTAGGCCCCGACGATGGGCAGGATGGGCAGCCCCGCGAGATCGGCGGCTACGACATTGTGCGGGTGCGCGTGAACCACAGAGGTGACATCCGGACGGCGCATGAGAATCCGGCTGTGCAGCGGCAACTCGTACGGCACGGTGTAGCCGCCGTCCAGTTCACCGGCAGCACCCGGCTCACCGGTGAACCCCACCAGGCGGATGTCCTCGGGAGTGGTGTGCAGCAGCCCGCGCTCCTGCGGACCCCGACAGCGGATCAGCATCCGCGACTCGTCGATCCGGAAGCTGATGTGCCCCAAGATCCCCGGGGCCAGCTGCCGGGCGGCGAGCACCCGGCAGCCCTCGGCGACCAGCGCCCGGAGCTCGTCGAGTTCCCCGGGTGTCATGCCTGCACCGCCGTGCCGGCGATCTGTGCGTGGACCTGGTCGGCCGGGCCGCCGGCGGCGATGGTGCGCCGCAGCTGGACCGAGGCCTTGGGCCAGTTCACGGTCAACCCGCCGCTGGCCCGCCCGTCCGCGTCCTGCCAGATCGCGGCAAGCCGGAAGGGCTCCGACTGCTCCACGACGACCGGGGTGCCCGTGATGTCGCGGGTGCCGAACAGCTGGATCTTCCAGTCGTACTGGTCGCTCCAGACGTAGGCCACCGGGTCGTGCGGGACGAGGGCATCGGGTGCGAAGATGTTGTGCGCCACGCAGTTCGCTTGCTCCACCGCGTTGGTCCAGTGCTCGACTCGGGCCGCCTTCTCCTGCCGCGGCTGGTACCACCGGGCGATGTCGCCGACGGCGAAGATGTGCTCGGCACCGGCCACGCGGCCGTACTCGTCGCACTCCACGCCGTCGTCCAGCGCCAGGCCCGAGGACTCCAGCCAGCGTGTGTTCAGCAGCGCGCCGATACCGACGACGACGGCGTCCACGCGGATCCTCGTGCCGTCGGAGAGTTCGGCCCGCATGCCACCGTCCACCTGCTCGAGGCTGGATACCGTCGTGCCGAAGCGCGTGTCCACCCCGTTCGCGCGGTGCAGCTGTGAGAAGAGCTGTCCCAGCTCATCTCCGACCACCCGCGCCATGGGCGTGAGGGCCGGGTCGACGATCGTGACCTCGATGCCCTGCTTGCGGGCGAGCGAGGCCACCTCGGCGCCGATGAATCCGGCTCCGACGACCAGCAGCCTGTTCGCGCCCCGCAGGCTCACTCGCAGCGCGCGGGCGTCCGCGATGGTTCGGAGCACGTGCACGTCGGGACCAGTCCACGGCGATGGCCGCGCGGCCGCGCCGGTGGCGATGACCAGCTCCTCGTAGCCGAGGACAACCCCGTCGTCCAGCACCACCTGATTGGCCTGCGGCCGCAATTCGACTGCAGCCCTGCCCAATACAAGCTCGATGTCGAGCTTGCGCGCCTCCTCTGCGGTGAGCAGTGGAACGTGTGCGTCGCCGTCGAGCGGGGCCTTGGACAGCGGCGGCTTGTCGTACGGCAGATGCGACTCGGCCTCGACGACCGTCACGGCCCCGGCGTAGCCCTCATTGCGCAGCGCGCGGGCCGTGCGGATGCCGCCGACCGAGCCGCCGACGATGAGAACCCCGCCGCTCACTCGTCCTCCAGCCAGAGGGCGTTGGCCGGGCAGCTCTTCGCCGCGGTCTCGACCCGCTGGCGGTCGGACTCGTCCACGCGGGTCTTGAGCAGTACCACGAGGCCGTCGTCGTCCATGTCGTAGACGTCGTCAGCCGCGACCACGCAGTTCGCGTAGCCCTGGCACAATTCGAGGTTCGCCTTGAGAATTGCCATTTGGAATCCTTCCTTCAGTAGGTCGCGCGGAACACGGCGCTCAGACTTTGATGCCCATACCGCCGTCCGAGTGGACGACGCGGCCGGAGATGCCACGCGACCGTTCGGAGGCGAGGAATACGTAGCTCCAGGCGTGGTCGAGGCCGTCGAGCGCGACGCCCAGCGGGTTGCGGCCCGCGAGTTCCTTCGCCCGGTCCGGCCCGTCGAGCCGGTTGTCGGTCAGGCCCAGCGTCGAGAGCCCGCTCAGATCGGTCCCCAGGGTGCCGCCGGGGGCCACGCCGTTGACGCGGATGTCCGGCGCCAGCTCGTACGCAAGGGTGGTGACCAGCCCGCGCACCGCGAACTTCGACGAGACATAGAGCGTGCCGCCGCGGCCCGGGTAGTACGCCGAGGTCGACTCGGTGAGCACGATGGAGCCGCCCGACTCGCGCAGCGCGGGTATCGCCGCCTTCACGCTGTGCAGGTGCGACTTGACGTTGACGGCGAACATCTCGTCGAACGCCTGGTCCAGCATGTCGGCGTCGATGCTCTCGAGCTTGCGGTAGAAGTCGAAGATGCCCACGCAGTTGACCAGGACGTCCAGCCCGCCGAAGCGGTCCAGGACCGCCGACACCGCGGCGTTGTTGGCCGCCGCCTTGGTGGCGTCGCCCTGCACGACCTCGACCTCGGGGTGCTCGGCCGCGAGGGCCTCGCACTTCGCCGCGTCGAGCTCGAGCACACCGACGCTGGCACCCTCCGTGAGGAAGGCGTCGACCACGCCACGCCCGATGCCCGAGCCGGCCCCGACGATCAGTGCGCGCTTGCCGTCGAGCCAGCCGGTCACGAGGCGTCCTCGGTGGCGATGAGCGACTGGAACGGCTTGCCGACCATGGCCGAGAGCGTCGTCTCGTTCTGCCAGGTCAGCGCCTCCAGCTCGAGCGCGTCCAGGGTGATCCACTGACCGGACTTCGGCGACTCGATGAGCAGCCGCACGCCGTTGCGGGTGTGCACCTTCGAGATCCGCATGTCCGAGAACTCGTTCGCGATGACGATGGTCTCGCCGTCGCGCTGGTCCTGCAGGACACCGAGCCGCGAGTTGGCCCGGGCCGCCGCCGCGGCGTCCTCCGCCTCGCCCTCCCAGGAGAGCTTCACAGGAACACCGCCAGGTTCTGCATGCGCAGCACGGACTCGTCGGCGGCGATGTGCCGGCGGGCGAGCCGCCAGACGCCGTCCTCGAGACGCAGCAGGTCGACGCGCCCGACCGAGAGCAGCGAGGGCTCCAGCACGTCGCCGCGGCTGCGGAACAGCAGGACGGCCGACTCCACGACGAGCTCGTTCTCGTTCTCGGTCGCGAAGGTGCGGACGTTGGACAGGTGGTGGCGCAGGCGCGAGGGGGGGTCCTCTGCCCAGGCGTGGCCGGTGTCGAAGCGCGCGACGCGGCGGCTCAGCGAGTACTTGTCCTCGTCGAAGTGCGCCATGTCCTTGGCCGTGTCATAGCCGGTACCCAGCGCCGTGGTGACGCGGATCGGCATGAAGTAGTGGATGTCCTCGGAGAGGGTGTCCAGCCAGGCGTCGTAGTCCTGCCGGTCGAGGATGTAGGTCTCCTCCACGAGCCAGCGGTGCGCCGTCAGATGCCGCTGATCGTCGAACGCCAGCGAGGGACCCACTGCTGCGGTCTTCGACGCGGCCTGGCCCAGCGGAGAGCTGGCGGAGTCGATGGGGATGTAGGTGCTCATGGTTACGCCTCCACCTTCTCGCTGCCGCACTGCGCCGCCGTCTCGCTGCTGCACTCGCCGTCGACCTGGGGAGCACCGACGTGGATGTTGGCCGGCACGGGCGCCGGCTTCTCCAGGTAGTCGGCCCACTCGTTGAGCAGGTGCCGCTGGTTGTATTCGCCGTAGCCGACGTGCGCGACGCCCGGACCACAGAACTCGTCCTCGGTCAGGGGCTGCACCACTGGGCTGTCGTCGTGCAGCATGCCCATGCGACCGTTGAGCAGCAGACGGCGGGCCATCGAGCCACCGGCGGTGTTGGTCAGGGAGACCCAGTTCTCGACGTCATCCTGCTCGAACATGCCGCTGGAGCCGAAGCACATCAGGTAGGCCTTGTAGGAGAGCTTCTTGAACTCCTCCGGGGCCTCCTTGTCGACGACGAACCAGGACAGGACCTCGGTCTCGTCGGCGCTGATGGGCTGCCACTGACGGATGGAGATGAAGGGCAGGACGTCGTCGCCCTCGGCGACCTTCGGCCAGTTGTGGACCAGGCTGATGTTCGGGAACACCGAGGCGGCAGAGATCATGAAGCCGTCTCGCCCGATGACGTCGACCTGCTCCTGGGACCACTGCTCCTTCATGCGCTCGACCATTTCGTCGGGGTAGCCGACGTAGTTCATCTTCTCTTCGAAGGTTCCCGGGGGCAGCTTGTACGTGGTGCCGCCACCCTTGCCGGCCCAGTACGTGTTGCCGTCCTTGCGCTTCTCCGCCTTCGGTTCGCGGAACAGGCCGATCTCGACGACGCTCGTGTGGGTCTGCGGCGTGTGGTACATGTCGCCGGCGAAGTTCTCGGCGCCGATCTTCCAGTTCGCCTTGACCCGCCAGCGCTGCGGTCCGCGGACCTCGACGCCGCTGGCGCTCTGCTTGGTGTAGTAGTCGAGGTAGAACTTGAAGTCGCCGAGGAAGTCCTCGAGCGGCTCGGCGTCCGGGTCCATCGACACGAAGATCAGCCCGTTGTAGATGCCCAGGCTGGGCGCCGGCAGCAGTCGCTGTCCCTTGCGCGCGAAGCCCTCCTCGCCGCCGTAGGCCTCCTTGTGGAACGGCATGCCGACGATGCGACCGTCGTTCTTGTAGGACCAGCCGTGGTACGGGCAGCGGAAGTGCGAGGCATTGCCCTGCTCGGCGCGGCACACCTGCATGCCGCGGTGCAGGCACATGTTGAACATCGCGTGGATCTCGCCGGACTGGTCACGGCTGACGATGAACGAGTTGTCCATGACCCGGCGCACGACGTAGTCGCCGGTCTGCGGCAGCTCCGACTCGTGGGCGACGAACATCCACGCCCGGCTGAACAGGCGCTCCTTCTCCGCCTCGAAGACCTCGGCGTCGTTGTAGATGTGGGCGGGGAGCATGCCCCGCCGGACGTTGGCGAGGACGTCGGCCGCATCACGCATGGGACCTCACTTCAAGAGAAAGTTTCTGGTTTACAGAAATTGATTCTGCACCGCGACTCCGATTGAGTCAACCACTCTTCCAACGGCGAGCGGCGTGGATCCGGTCGGACCCGAGCCCCGGGCGCGCACCCGACGCCGGCTGCGCGCGGGGGCCACCTACGCAGCAGCAACATCCAGCGCCCCCCGAGGCCCCGGCGCTGGAACGGTGACGCGCGATTCCGGGGCGAAATCGGCCACTCGACGGCGTCCGGCCACGTGCCCTTCATCCATTTCCAGCCCTGTACAGAGCGTGGGAGTTCCGGTCTGAATCCGACAGTGCCTCCCGTGGAACCGCGCCTCCACCCTGCGCGTCCAATCTCCTGACGGACCCTTTCCGCGAGCCCCAGGAGGCCGAGACCATGCCAGGTCACGTGTACGTCTCACCCGACGCGCTGAACTCCGCCGCCGCCCAACTCGAGGCCCTCGCGCAGCGTCTGCGGTCCGCGCTCGACGCCAACGCCGCCGCCCTGCACCTCGCACCCGCCGGCAGCGAGGAGGTCTCCACCCTGGCCGCAGCGGCCTTCAACTCGGTCGCGGACGGCTTCCTGCCCGCCGCGGCGACGGGGATCGCCGAACTCGTAACCGCCGCGGCCACCCTGCGCGGGCACGCCGCCGAGTACGCGGACCTCGACCGCGCCTTCGGCGCCGCGCTCGACGCGGGCGCCTGAGCACCGACCCGAGGAGACACCGACATGACCCTGGGATTCACCGGCGTGGTCTGGCTGCCGCGTGGTGCCACCGTGAACTCGACCTCGCTCAACGCCGGCGTCGGCCCGGTCGCGCTGACCGCCGCGAGCGCCGCCTGGACGGCGCTGTCGGCCGCCCTGACCGACGCGACCCTGACGATGACCAGGGTGGTGGCCGAGCTGGGCGTCGGCTGGGAGGGCCTCGCCGCCGACGCCGCGCTGGCGAAGCTGGTGCCGTTCCACGCGTGGACGCAGGAGGCGGGCGCACTGGCCGCCGTCACCGCGAGCAAGGCCGGCGCCGAGGCCACCGCCCACACCGTCGCCCGGCTCGCGATGCCCAGCATCGCCGAGATCGCGGCGGTGAAGACCGCAAAGGTGTTGGCGCACACCGTCGGCGGGCCGCTGGTCGGCGCGGGCGCCGCCGCGGAGGCCGCGGACCGGGCCATGGATGTGCGGGCCGGGCTGGTGATGGAGGCGTACGAGGCCGCGTCGACGGCGGCAGCGTCGCCCCAGTCCTTCACTCCCCCACCACCGTTGACGAACGGCCCACGGGCCTCCGGCGGCGACGGACCGGCAGCGGCGACCGCCGGCAGTGCGTTCGACGACTTCCGGACCACCCCGGCCGGGGCCGCGGTGGCGGCCGCGCTGGCACAGGCGCAGAACCCGGCCGTGGTCGGCGCGGCGTCGCAGGCCGGCTCGATCGCGGGGTCCGGCCTGGGCGCCGCGACCTCCACCGCCACGTCCCTCGCACCGAACGCGGTCTCCGCCCTCGCCGGCGGCGTCACCGGACCCGGTCCCGGCGCCACCGGTCGTGGCGAGGGCACCGGCGGGCGCGGCGAGGGCGGCCCTCGTGGCGGCCACGGCGGACCGGGGTCGACGGCGACCCGGGCGGTCGGGTTCAGCGGACGTGGATACTCCGGCAGCGCAGGTCATTCCGGCAGCGCAGCCGATGCCGACGCGTCGGGGTACTCCGGAGGCGCGGCATCGGCCGGGGGCAGCAGCCAGCTCGGCGGCGGGGCGGCCGGCGGGGGCACCGGCGCCGGCACGACACCCCTACCCGACGCGTTGCGCCCGGACCAGTCGCGCGCCGACACGGCCGCGGCGTCGGCCCGCGGCGGGCCGGTGGGGGCACCGATGACCGGCGCCGCCCGCGGGGCCGGCGAGGACGAGCTGCACCACACGCCCGACTACCTGCGCGGGTTCGAGCACTTCGGCGACGGCCGGGTGGTGATCCCGTCGGTGATCGGCGCGGACCCGGACTTCTCGTCGTGATCGAGACGCCCGCGGTGCTGACCTCCGGCGCGGTGCTCGCGCCCGCCGGGCTGCACTCCGCGACCGTCACCCTCGACGAACTGGGCCTACTGGTCCACCTGCTGCGCATCGACGAACTGCCGGTGGTGCTGGACGCGTCATCGCGATTCGATACCGCCGCGGCCCGCGACGCCGCCTTCGTCGGGGCGGCCCGGACCCTCGCCGACCGCGGCCTGCTCGACCACGGCGACCCGCACCCGGACCTCGCGGACCGACTGCGGACCCTGGCCCGGCCGGACCGGGAGATCGCTCTGCGCCGCTATACCGGCGACAGCGTCGACCGACTGTGCGTGGCGCTGGGCCCGCTAGGCGGGGTCGTGGCCCGCCGTGAGGAGAACTCCGTTGTGCTGCAAACCTGTTCAGTTCCGATTCGGGACATCCTGTGCGGCACTGCGGGTTTCGCGGGCTTGATGATCAGACCCGTCAACGCCGTCACTGCGGGGCTCGTCGAGGCGCTGTCGGACTGCGCGGACCCGGCTGCGACCGCCCGGAAGCTCGCCGCCCTCGGCGTCGGGGCCCGCGAGGCCGGGGTGCTGGCCGCGGCGCTGGCCACCTGCCTGGCGCGCACCGAGATCGTCGCGATGCGCCACGCGGACGGCCGGTCCGCACCGCTGGGCGCACCGGTCGCGGTGATCGACACCGACCACGGCCGGATCCTCGGCACCTCGAGCGCCGCCACCGACGGCACTGCCTGGTCCACGCTCGGACCGGGCGGCGACGCCCGGGTCCGGCAGGCCGTGGGGGCCCTGGTCGGCGAGGTCTGACCTCGCCGACGGCGTGCTGTCCGCCTCCGACGCCGGCACCGTCCCGAGGTGGTCGGTCGGGTAGGTGCGGAACGCGAGGTCGACGTTGTTCGCGGCGAGGTCGGCGGCCAGCTTCAGCGTCAGCGGGGCCGGGACGTCGATGTCGTTCAGGCCCTGGCCGATGAAGACCGGCCGGTCGTAGCCGTCGGTCGGCACGGTGAGGATCTTGCGCGCCGCGGCCGTGAAGGCCGGTGTGTCGATCGACCTGGACAGCAACTGACCCAGCGAGACGTCGGCGTACTTGGTCCGGGCCTCCGCGTAGCAGATGTTGTTCTCGACGTCGTCGAGGATGGTGCGACCGAGCGGGCTCAGGTACGAGTCGACGTCGACGTCCGGTCGGGCCGCACGCAGGCCGTCGAGCGCGTTGGCGATGTACACGGTGGTGCCCTTGAGCGGCAGCTTCGGGAACGCCGGGCCGCCGAGCGGCAGCAGGTTCTCGATGTTCGACGGCACCCCGGTGGCGACGGCGCCGAGGTAGTCGAGCTCCGGCGCGTACGAGGTCGCCAGGTTCGCAGTGAACATCGTCGCCTGGCCGCCCTGGGACTGGCCCATCGCGACCCACTTGGACGAGAGGCCCGGCTCGACGGAACGGGCGGCCCGCACCATGTCGACGACGCTGTGCGCGGCGGAGCGACCGTCCAGGTAGGGATGCACGCCCGGGGTGCCGAGGCCGACGTAGTCGGTGGCCACGACGGCGTAGCCCTGGTCCAGCCAGTGCCTGTAGGACCGGACGCTGCGCTCGTTCAGTGGGTTCGCCGACGGGGCGCACTGGTCCGCGACACCGGTGGTGCCGTGGGCGAAGGAGATGACCGGCCAGCCGCCCTCCGGTGCCGTGCCCTGCGGCAGGTAGACGGTCCCGGTACTGAGCATCGGCCTGTCCTGCGGCCCCTGCGACCAGTAGGTCACCAGCGAGGACTTCGCGGCACCCGGCAGCTGCCGGTCGGCCGGCTGGTCCTGGACCGACGTCACCGTGCCCGGCCGGTCGGCGGCGACGGGAGCGGCGGCGGCCGGGGCAGCCAAACCGGCCGCGACGGCCAGGCACAGGCCCGTGCTCACCAGCGCGGTGCGTAGACGACGGGTCAACTTGATCTCCTCACGAGTGTGCGCCCGGTCACCAGGCGGACCGGGCACACCGACCATAAGTTAGACCTACCATCTGGTCAATCAATCGCTTCGGGCCGGCGCGACCGAACTCAGGCCGACACGAGCGCGGCGTCGCGCACGGACCTCATCGCCCGGCTCCACGGAACCAGCTGGTCGAGGACCGGCGCCGATTCGTGCGGCCCTTACCGACGGCGGACTCTGGTAGCCCGCCACGTGGCGGGAGTCAGACTGCCTTTCCCGCGGTGGACCGCCAGGAACGGGCGTAGATGTCGATGGTGTCGACGAACAACAGGAACGACCGGTCCACACGGTCCCGATCACCGGTGGCCAGCAGGTCCAGCAGCAGCCCGCGGATCTGGGCGAGGATCAGGGTTGCCGTGTCGGCCACCCGGTCCGGCGGGCAGTCCGCGCGGCGCAACCCCACCTCGAGCGCGGCCAGCCACTCGCCGACGAAGTGCTCGAGGAACCGCTCGAAACGCGCCGGATCCAGCAGCGCCTGGGCGTAGATCTCGAACATCAGCCGGAACCGGGGCAACACTTCCGGTGCGGTGCGGGCGACCCACCACCCCTTGAGCAGCTCCACCGGGTCGTCGCCCTCCGCGCCCAGCGCCATCGGGATCGACCCTTGCCGGAGGTTCTCCACGACCGCGCTGAGCAACTCTTCCTTGCTGCCGAAGTGGTTGAGCAGCGACGCGTGCGAGACCCCCGCCGCCTGCGCCAGCGGCCGGATCGACTGCTCGCCGACGCCGTTCGCGATCACGTAGTCGGTGACCGCCGCGAGCAGCTCCTCACGCCGCCCTGCGTATCGCAGGGTGCGCTTGTCAACTCGCTCCGTCACCGCTTCAGAATACGCATCGACCAGCCCGAATGGTCCGCTTGACCCGACCGGCGGCACCCCCGTCGGTCAAACGCATGACAGGCGCGCCGAGCGGTCAGCCCATGGGATCGTCGGGCACCACGGGGGCGAGATCGAACGGGGGCAGCACTGCGCCCCAGCGCACACACTGCCAGCCGCCGCCGGCGGTCGGCACCAGCTCGACGGTCTGGGTGTTGTCCAGGTGGGTACGCGCGGAGAACGTGCCGTCCATCCCGGCGAGGTACCCGGCCACCAGCCGGATCGCCGCGCCGTGGCTGACCACCAGCACGTCGCCCCCGGCGTCGGGCGCCTCGAGGAACTCCCGGCGCAGCGCGCTCAGCACCGGGACGTAGCGCTCGAGGACGTCCTCGCCGGACTCGCCGCCGGGGATCCTCGCCGCCAGGTCGCCGGCATGCCAGGCGTGGAAGACCTTGGCGAAAAGCTCGTGGGAGGCGCGGTCGGCCCGGTCCTCGAGGTCACCCGCCTGGGCCTCGTGAATCCCCTCGCGCACCTGCACCGCGACGCCCGACGCCCGCTCGACCCACCGAGCGGTCTGCCTGGCGCGCAACGCCTCCGAGGCCACCACGGCCAGCGGCGAGGTACCGACGAGCCGGCTGCCGAACTCCCGCGCCTGCCCCTCGCCGACCTCGGTGAGCCGGGCTCCGGGCAGCCGGGTGTCCAGCCGCAGGCCCACGTTGGCCTCCGTCTGGCCGTGCCGGACCAGGATCAGCTTGCCCGCCATGTCACTGCTCCCCGTCCGGTTCGCCCGCGCCGATCCGGCGCAGCCACTGACTCGCCTCCTCGTCCGACGGCGGACGCTGCCCGCCCGGCGTCGCCGCCGGCCACGACCCGAGGAACCGGACCGTGTGCTTGCGGTGCAGGGCCTTGAGCGCCTCCGCGACGGCCGCGTCCTCGAGATGACCGATGCAGTCCAGGAAGAACCGGTAGGTGCCGAACTCGATGCGCGTCGGCCGGGACTCAATCCGGGTGAGATCGATTCCACGAGTGGAGAATTCGGACATTGCACCGACCAGGGAGCCGGGCTCGTTGCTGAGCTGCAGCACCACCGCGGTGCGGTCGGCCCCGGTCGGCGCGGGGGGCGGCGCGGGCCGGGTGACCAGGACGAACCTGGTGCGGGCGCCGTCGACGTCGGCGACCGAGGCGGCCAGCACGCTCAGACCCAGCCGCTCGCCGGCCAGTGCGGTGGAGACCGCCGCGTCGGCCAGGCCCGCGGCCACGTCCTCCGCGGCGCCGGCGTTCGAGGACGCGGACTCGAGCCGCACGTCCGGCAGGTTCCGTTCGAGCCAGAGCCGCACCTGAGCCGAGGCGACGGGGTAGGCCCGGATCGTGCGCACCTGGTCGAGCGTGGTGCCAGGCCGGCCGACGATGGTGAAGCGCACGTCGAGCTCGGTCTCGGCGACGATCTGCAGCCGCTCCCCCGACGCCAGCGCATCCATGGTGGGCGGGACCGGTCCCTCCACCGAGCTCTCGATCGGCACGACCGCCGCGTCGACGACGCCGTCGCGGACGCGGTCGAGAGCCGCGGGCGGGCTCGGGGCGGCGATGCGCTCGACCGGGCCGTCGAAGGCGCCGTCCTTCTCGAACTTGGCCAGAGCCATCTCGGTGAAGGTCCCGGATGGTCCGAAGTAAGCGATGCGTGGCACGGGTCCAGGCTACTGTTCAGCCCTTCAGGTCTGCCGCAATCCCGTGCTCGAAGAGGTACGACTCGGCCTCCGCCGCGTCGTCGACGGCGACACCGACCAGCACCTCACGCACGGCCGCGGCCGCGGCGGGGCTGAGCGCGGCCACCGGAMCCGGGTCGGCCGCGGCGAAGGCGGCGGCGATGTCGTCGCCGCGCAGCGCCGCCACCGTGGCCGCGAGCACCGCCACCACCTCGGCGCCGGTGCGGGCCCGGGCCACGAAGCCGGCGTCCGAGTGCGCAAGGACGGCGAGGAAGTCGGCGACGTCCTCGGCGGCGGCACCCGCGTCGAGCCCGGGATGCGCCCCGGCGTCGGCGATCCGCGCCGCGGACTCGGCGGCCCAACCGCGGGACTGGTCTCCGCGTGCGACGAAGACCGCGAGCCGGGCGGACAGGGGCTTCGGGTCCCCCTGGGCGAGGGCGACGACGTCGTCGAGTTGGTCTGCGCTGCAGTCGATCTCGAAGCGCGACGGCCGCGACGGCGAGGCGGGAAGCAGGTCCGGGTCGGCGTCCAGGCGCACGCATACCGGCTCGTCGGGAACCTGGGCCGGCACGGCCAGCAGGGCCCCCGCCGCGATCACCGGCGGCCCGAACAGGGCGCCGCGGCGGCGGGCCCGGACGGCGTCGACGTCGACGCAGACCTCGAAGAGCAGCCCGGCGAAGGGCGGTTCCGGGTCGCGCGGGGCAGGCGGTTGCAGCGTGAGCAGGGTGGACACGCCCCCAACGGTAATCGGCGGCGACGGCCCTTGCGTTCCGCGGCCACCCTCCCGTAACTTAGGCATGGCTAACCTACTGTGATGCCGGTAACCGAAGGGATCCCGCCGATGAGCACGCCAGAGATCACGCTTGGCCCGTCGACCGCGGAGAGGGTGCGCAGCGCCTGCGCCCGCGCGCACCAGGCGGTCCTCGCCATCGACGGCAGCGACCCGGTCGTCGTGCCGGTCCAGCACCTGCGGGCGGGCGGCGACGTCGTGCTCACCGTCCCCACCAGCTCCGCCGCCACCGCGCTGGCGTGGCAGGCCTCCCGGGCCGGGCTGCCGGCCGTCCTCGAACTCACCGACCGGGCGCCGCTCCCCCTGCGGGAACCGGTGCGCTCGCTGGTCTGGCTGCGCGGCGCGCTGCACTCCGTGCCCCCGGAGGCCTCGCGCGCGCTCGCCGCCGCCGTCGCCACCGACCACCCCGACCCCGGACTGCTCGACGTCGGGCACACCACCACCCTGCTGCGCCTGGTGCTGGACTCCGCCGTCGTCGCGGACAGTCACGGCGCCGAACCGGTCCCGCTGGACGACCTGCTCGCGGCCCGTCCCGACCCGTTCTGGGAGATCGAGGACCACTGGCTCGAACACCTCGAGGCCGACCACGGCGAACTGGTGGACCTGCTCGCCCGACGGCTGCCCCGGCACCTGCGCGGCGGCCGTGTCCGGCCGCTCGGCCTGGACCGGTACGGCATCCGGTTGCGGGTGGAGGACACCGGCGCCGAGGGTGGCGCCACCCACAACGACGTCCGACTCTCCTTCGGCGACCCGGTCGACGACGCCGCCGCGCTGAGCCGGGCCCTGCGACGGCTCGTCGGCTGCCCCTTCGTCAACGGCCTGCGCGCCCGGCACTGAACCGGCCGGCCGGCCTCGGTCGGCTACCGTGGCCCGGGTGACCAGGCTCGACGAATGGCTGCGGCCGAACGCCCCCGCTCCGTCGGAGCCCGCGCCGACGCCCGAGCAGCGCCGGGCGCTGTGGTTCGAGATAACCGTCGTCCTGCTCGTCACCTTCGGGCTCAGCGGGCTGTCCGGCATCCTGTCGCTGACCGAGGACGCACTCGCCCCCGGCGTCCTCTCCGACCAGACCGTCGCGCTCAACGTCACCCAGTCCACCGTCGGCTGGATCGACCTCGGCCGGCAGCTGCTCGGCATCGCCAAGCTGTGTGCGTGGGCCGCACTCGGGCTGTACCTGCTCTGGCGCAGCGGCCTCGGCCCCGCCCGGATCGGCCTGCCCGCCCGGCCGGACTGGCGACGCGACCTGCTGCCCGGCGTCGGGCTCGCGGCGCTGATCGGGCTGCCCGGCCTGGCGCTGTACCTGGTGGCGAACGCCCTCGGCGCCAACCTCACCGTCGTGCCCAGCACCATCGACGACCACTGGTGGCGGCTGCCCGCACTGGTGGCATGGGCGTTCGCCAACTCCGCCGCCGAGGAAGTGCTGGTCGTCGCGTACCTGATCTCGCGGCTGCGACGGCTCGGCTGGAGCGAGAACCGCTCGCTGCTCGCGTCCGCGGTGCTGCGCGGCAGCTACCACCTCTACCAGGGCCTCGGCGGCGGGCTGGGGAACGTGGTGATGGGCCTGGTGTTCGGCCGCTACTGGCAGAAGACCGGCCGGCTGTGGCCGCTGGTCGTCGCGCACTGGCTGATCGACGCGGTCGCGTTCGTCGGGTACACCGCGCTGCGCGGCCACGTGTCCTGGCTGCCCTGACCCGTAGAGTCGTTTCACGTGAACGGCGACCGTCCCCAGCAGCGAGACCCCCGCGACCCCCACGCGGGTCGCGCTGGAGCCCCGCGCCCGCAGGTGCCGCCGAACCAGCCGCCGCGCCGAAACCCGCCGCCGAACTACCCGCCGCCCCGTCCCCAACCGCCGTACCGCGGCGCCCCGGCCGACCCTGGACCCGAGGGCACCCAGGTGATCCGGCGCGATGGCCGCGCGCAGCCCCCGCAGGCCTGGTCACAGCCGCCGGCCGGCGGTCGCCCGGCGGGCCCGCCGCAGCAGCAGACCCACGCCTACCGACCGGCCGCCGGGTCGGCGTACGCCCCGACGCAGACGCCGCAGCGCCACCCCGGCGCGTCCGGGCAGCCGGGTCGCCCCGGCACCCCGGTACCACCACCCCCGCGTCGCGACCAGCCCGCGCCGCCGGCCCCGCCGCAGCGGCCGCAGAACCCCGCGCGGGCCCGCCGGCGGCCGCCGCAGTGGGGGCGCCGCATCGGCCTCGTCCTGCTGGCCCTGGTGGTGCTCGTCGGCGGTTCCGTGCTCTACCTCGACCGCGGGCTGAACCGGATCGACGCACTCGCCGGCTACCCGGGTCGGATCGCCGACACCCCGGGCACCAACTGGCTGCTCGTCGGCTCCGACAGCCGCGAGGGGCTCACCGCCGACCAGGACCGCGAACTGACCGCGGGGGGTGACATTGCGGGCAAGCGCACCGACACGATCATCGTCGTGCACGTCCCCGAGAGCGGGGCCGCCACGATGGTGTCCATTCCGCGCGACTCGTACGTGAGCGTCCCGGGCATGGGCAAGGAGAAGATCAACGCCGCCTTCAACAACGGCGGACCGCAACTGCTGGTCCAGACCGTCGAGGAGGCCACCGGGCTGCGGATGGACCACTACGCGGAGATCGGCTTCGGCGGATTCGCCGACATCGTCGACGCCCTCGGCGGGGTGAACCTGTGCGTGCCGTACCCGATCGACGACCCGCTCGCCGGGATCAACCTGCAGGCCGGCTGCCAGGACCTCACCGGCGCCCAGGCGCTCGGCTTCGTGCGCAGCCGCGCGACGGCCCTCGCCGACCTGGACCGGATGAACAACCAGCGGCTGTTCATGGCCGCCCTGCTGAAAAAGGCCACCGGCCTGACCACCCTGCTCAACCCGCTGCGGATCTGGCCGCTGGTCACCGAGACGGCCGGCTCGCTGCAGGTCGACGAGGGCGACCACCTGTGGAACCTGGGCGGCCTGGCCTGGGCGATGCGCGGCGACCTGGTCACCACCACCGTTCCGGTCGGCGGGTTCGAGGACGTCGACGGCTCCGGAAACGTGCTGCTGTGGGACCGCGCGCGGGCGTCGCAGTTCTTCGAGGCCCTCGCGAACGACCAGCCGGTCCCGCCCGAACTGCTGACGTCGGGCCCCTGAGGTCGTTGGCCGCGTGTCAGGGTGCGAGGTGTTCGGCAGCGAACGCCCGCACCGCGTCCTGTTTCGCCTCGAGCGGGCAGTCCATCGGCAGCCCGCGCATCGCCCACGGCACGACGGTCACGTCGGTGACGCCGACGGCCGCCAGCTCGGCGTAGCCGTGCGTGGCGACCCCGGACGCCTGGACCTCGAACGGCCGGTCCGCGGTACCGAACTCGGCGCGCAGCTCGCCGAGCCGCACGATCGTGGCGGCGAGTTCCTCGAACGGCATGAGAGCCGAGGTCCAGCCGTCGCCGACGCGCGCCGCCCGGGCCAGCGCGGGCGCGGAGTGCCCGCCGACGTACAGCGGTACCCGGCGCCCGGGCGCCGGGCTGATCTGCAGCCGGTCGAAGTCGAAGAACTCGCCGTGGTGCTCGACCATCCCGCCGGCGAGCACCTCGCTCAGTCCAGCGGGATCATGGCCACGGCCAGTGAGAACTTCATGACCCCAGACTGGGTGCCGGCCCGCGGCCCATCCCGCGCCCGTCCCACCCACCGGAACCGCGATCGCGGCGCCGGTCGCCCCTCGGCCGGGACGCGGTGGCGTGCACCGCCTTCCGCGACCGGTCCACCGACGGGCGGCCGTCCGGCGGTAATCTGTGCGCCATGACCACCCGAGAGCGCAGCGAATTCCACGATCTCCTCCGCGAACAGATTCGCAACGAATTCACGGCCTCGCAGCAGTACGTAGCGGTCGCGGTGTACTTCGACGGAAATGACCTCCCTCAGCTCGCCGGGCGCTTCTACAAGCAGGCGACCGAAGAACGCAACCACGCGATGATGATGATCCAGTACCTCCTCGACAACGACCTCGAGATCAAGATCCCCGGGATCGACGAGGTGATCACCGAATTCGGCTCGGTCCGGGAGCCGGTCGAGCTCGCGCTGAACCAGGAGCGTGGCGTCACCGACCAGGTCACCAAGCTCGCGCGCACCGCCCGCGACACCGGCGACTACCTCGGCGAACAGTTCATGCAGTGGTTCCTCAAGGAGCAGGTCGAGGAGGTCGCCTCGATGACCACCCTGCTCGCCATCGTCGACCGGGCGGGCGACAACCTGTTCAACGTCGAGGAATTCGTCGCCCGCGAGATGAACTCGACCCCGCCGAAGGACGGCATGTCACCTCGGCCCGCCGGCGGCGGCATCTGACCCCTCGCGAAGTCGAGGCGACAGCGGCCTGACCAGGCGACGTCATTCGAATCGCCCACAATAAGGCTCACATAATTAAGGACGAACTTAATTAGGGAATACTTCCCTCAATAAGGTTCGACTTGGATGACACTTTGCCCTGACCAGCTATATCGTCGCCCGATGGCGAATTCCACAGAGACTGACAGGTCCAAGTTCCACGCGTTGCTCCACGACCAGATTCGCAACGAATTCAACGCGTCGCACCAGTACATCGCGACCGCGGTCTACTACGACAATTCGGATCTGCCTCAGCTCGCCAAGCATTTCTACTCGCAGGCGGTGGAGGAACGCAATCACGCGATGATGATCGTCCAGTACTTCCTGGACCGGGAAATCACGGTGGAAATGACGGGCGTCGACAACGCCAAGTCGCGGTTCGCGGACACCCGCGAGCCGATCGCGCTGGCCCTGCAGCAGGAGCGGGCGGTCACCGAGCAGATCATCCAGCTCGCGAGCACCGCCCGCGAGGAGGGCGACTACCTCGGCGAGCAGTTCATGCAGTGGTTCCTCAAGGAGCAGGTCGAGGAGGTCGCCTCGATGACCACCCTGCTCGCCATCGCGGACCGCGCCGGGAGCAACCTGTTCGACCTCGAGAACTTCGTCGCCCGCGAGATGAGCAGCCCGAAGGACGCGGCCGGCGCGCCGTCCGCCGCCGGCGGCACGATCTAGACCTCGCCCCCGCCCGGACCGGGCTCGAACTGGACCCCGGCCGTCGCCAGCACCCGGCACAGCACCTCGAGGGCGCCGGCGAAGGCGTTCTCCGGCGACGCGCCGTAGCCGACCACCACCCCGTCCCGCGGCGGGGTGGTGGCGTCCGGGTGCCGCAGTTGCGACAGTGGCCCCAACGCGAGGCCCGCCGCGGCCGCGGCCGCCAGCACGCGCCGCTCACTGCCCGGCGGCAGGTCGACGACGGCGTGCAACCCGGCCGCGATGCCCGAGAGCCGCACCGCCGGCGCCCGTTCCGCGAGCATCGCCACCAGTCGGTCGCGGCGACCGCGATAGCGTGCCCGCATCAGTCGGACCTGCCGGTCGTAGGAGCCGCTCGCCAGGAAGTCGGCGAGCGCCAACTGGTCCGGCACGCTCACCCACCGCTCCCAGACGCCCTTGGCCTCGACCACCCGGTCCACGAGCCGGTCGGGCAGCACCATCCAGCCCAGCCGCAACGCCGGCGACAGGCTCTTGCTGACCGAACCGAGGTACGCCACCCGGTCGGGGTCGAGATCCTGCATCGCACCCACCGGCTGCCGGTCGTACCGGAACTCCCCGTCGTAGTCGTCCTCGAGCACCAGTCCATCGACGGTGCGCGCCCAGTCCATCACCGCCGCACGACGTTCCGGATGCAGCGGCCCGCCGATCGGGAACTGGTGGGCCGGCGTGAGCAGCACCGCGGCTGCCCCCGACGACACCAGTTCCCCGACCCTCGCCCCGTCCTCGTCCACCGTCAGCGGCACCGTGCGCAGGCCCGCCTCGGCGAGCAGGCCGCGGTGCACGTGCAGCCCGTACGACTCGACGGCGACCGTGCCCGACCCTGCCCGCACCACCGCGGGGGACCGGGCCAGCACGGACCCGATCAACGTCAGCGCGTGGGCGGTGCCCGCACACACGACTATCCGGTCGGGGTCTGCCCGCACCCCGCGTGCCCGGGACAGGTAGTCCGCCAAGGCAATTCGCAATTCCGGGCGGCCCCGGGGATCGCCCGGGCCGAATGCCTCGCTCGGCGCCGCGGTCAGCGCACGCCGGGTGGAGGCGATCCAGGCGGCGCGGGGAAACGAGGCGGGGTCCGGCGACCCCGGCATCAGGTTGTGCGCCGGCGACGGCGCCGCGACAGGTCGGCGAGGTCCCCCGGCCGTCGCGCTGACCGCGCGCGGTGCGACCCGGGTGCCCGAGCCCTGCCGGGCGGTGAGCCAGCCCTCGGCGACGAGTTCCGTGTACGCGTCCGCCACCGTGTTACGGGCGACCCCGAGGTCCGCGGCCAGGGCTCGCGACGGTGGCAGCGCGGCTCCCGGAGCCAGTCGGCCCGACCTGATGCCCTCGCGGAGGGCGGCGGTCAGCGCGGACCGCACGCCGCCCCGGCCGCGGAGGTCCAGATGCAGGTCCAGCCCGGAATTGGCCCACGAGTTCACTCCCAGATTGAACCATTCTGACGGACCATTCCGCGCCTACAGTCGAATCCATGACCACACCCGAGCACCCGCAGCGAGTCAACTTCTTCAAGAACGCCCCCGAGGTCTACCAGGCGATGATCGCCCTGGACGCCGCGGCCAGGAAGGGCCTCGACCCGGTCCTCGCCGAGCTGGTGGTCACCCGCGCCTCCCAGATCAACCACTGCGCGTGGTGCATCGACATGCACACCGCGGACGCCCGGAAGGTCGGCGTCAGCGAGCAGAAGCTCTACCTCCTCAACGCGTGGGAGGAGATGCCGGGCCTGTACACGGAGCAGGAGCGGGCCGCGCTCGCCCTGACCGAGGCCGTGACGGTACTGACGGACGGCTTCGTGCCCGACGACGTCTACAACCGGGCCGCGGCGCACTTCGACGACGCTGAGCTCGCCCAGCTGATCGGCCTGATCCTCTCCATCAACGCCTGGAACCGGATCGCGGTCACCACCCGGCGCACGCCCCCGATCCGCTGAGGGCGGTCGGACGCCACCGTGCGGAAAGCACGACGGGCGCCGCGCGTCGGAGGACGTAGCGGCGCCCGTCGGGCTTTCGTGGTGTCGGGTCAGCGGAGCGTGATCTGGCGACCGCGCAGGCCGTCGCGACTGCGCCGCTCCTCCGAGGTCAGCGGGGCGTCGACGGCCAGCGCCTGCGCGAGGCGGTCGCCGAGTTCCGCGGTGGCCGGGGCCCATTCCTGGGCGTGCTTCTCGCGGTCGAGGTCGAACACCGGCACCAGCAGGCCGTGCGTCCGGAACGAACCCGCGTAGCGCGAGCCCTCACCGAGGTGCAGTCCGCCGGACGCGTGCACCCGGGCCAGCGCCAGCATCAGCTGGTCCTCGTCCTCGGGGCGCACCCAGCGCAGGTGGGCCTTCTCGCCGGCGTCGACCCACCAGGCCGCGACCACGCCGTCGGCGTCGAGACGCGCGGACGGCATGATCACCTCGTTGGCCCGCTCGACGGTCGCGGCGACCTCCGGTGCCGGCGTGACGCCCTCCGGGATCCACCAGTTGAAGTCCTGGTACACGGTGATGTCGAGGGCCGCGCCCGCATCGATCACGTCGGCCAGGCCCGGGCCGTCGGCGCCGACGGTCGCGGCGGTGAGCGACTCGCCGGGCGTGGCGGTGGCCGCCCACGACGCGGCGGCCACGAGGTCGGCCCCGAGGTCCGCGGAGTGCGCCTGCACCTGCATGCCGACGAAGCCGGTGGCGGAGTCCGTCTCGTCCCGGACCAGGGCTGCAACGGCGCCGGGCAGCACGGTCGCGACCACGACGGCGCGGTCGGCACCGGTCATCGGCAACGGCGCGGTCGCGGACGGGACGAACTCGCGCATCGCGACGAGATCGCACTCGGCGGCCAGGCCCTCGAACGGCCGGGACACCACTGTCGCCGCGGCGCTCTCCTGGGCGGCGCGCCGCTCGGCGAGCTTGGCCGCGCGGTTGCTGTCGGGCTTCGGACCACTGTTTCTTTTGCTCTTACCCACGTCCGGAAACCTACACGCCCGTGTTACCGCGCGAGCCACTCCTTGGTACGGCCCGGATGGTTGGTGGCGATCCAGCCGACCCCGAGGTCGCGGCACAATTCCACGTCCTCGCGCTCGTCGACGGTCCAGCAGTAGGTGGCCCGGCCCGACGCCGCGGCCCGGTCCACCAACTCGGGGTGTTCGCGCAGGGACTTGATCGACGGCCCGACGGCGGTGGCGCCGACGGTGGTCGCCGCGCCGCCGCCCAGGTAGCGCGACGACTCGCCGAGCAGCACCGTCGGCAGCAGCGGCGCCGCCCGCCGGACCCGCCACACCGCACTCGCCGAGAAGGACATCACCACGGCCCGCGAGTGGCTCGCCGACGCGGGCGCGGACAGCCCGAACCGGGACAGCTCGGCCAGCAGCTTGCTCTCCACCAGGCCCCCGTACCGGACCGGGTGCTTGGTCTCGATGAACAGCTTGGTCGGCCGGTCGCGGAAGTCGAGGACCAGGGTGATCAGCTCCGCGAGGGTCAGCAGCCCGGCGGGTTCGCCGTCGGTGCCGAAGTCCAGCGCGTTGAGGTGCTGCAGCGTCATCTCACTGACCAGCCCGGTGCCGGAGGAGGTGCGGTCCACCCGGCGGTCGTGCACGCACACGAGGTGGCCGTCCCGGGTGAGCCGGACGTCGCACTCGAGCCCGTCGGCGCCCTGTTCGAGGGCGAGTTCGTACGCGGCGAGGGTGTGCTCCGGCCGGGCGGCCGACGCGCCGCGGTGCGCGACGACGAGGGGGCCACGCCGGTCCGGGCTCACCGCGCGCCCGCTTCCGCCAGGACCGGTTCGGCCGCGACGGGTGGTGCATCGTCCGGCGCCGCGACACTCTCGGCCGGCGACGCCTCGGGCACCGCGACCACCCAGCGGGTCAGGGCCCGCGGCCGCCCGGTGAGACCGAGCCCGTCCACGCGGCGCATCACCGCCAGCGTCGCGACCGCGACCGCGACGGCCACCACGTCACCGAGTGCGGCCAGCAGCACCCCGTTGGCCTGCGCCTGCACGGAGTCGTGCGACCGCCACACCAGGTTCACCGCCAGCAGCACGCCACTGCTCGCCCACAGCCCCCACCACAGCCGAATCAGGTTCCGCGTCTTCGGGTTCCGGTCGGCGACCTCGTGCAGGTACACCCCGGGCAGCACCAGGTTCACCCCGGGCACCAGGCAGCCGGCGACTACCGCCGCGGGCCGACGCGGATCGCTCCGACCGGCCGCGGCGTAACCGGCGGCACGGGTCCGCAGCAACCACGCCACCGAGGCCGCGGCCGCGGCCAGCGCCAGCAGCGGCGCCATCACGCCGGCCGCGCCGACCAGTCCGTCCGACACCGCGAGGACGGTTGGGTCGATCAGGGTGGTCCGGTTGCGCAGCAGCAGGCCGTACCGGAAGAGCTCGGCCAGGGCGGCCACCGCGAACAGCACGGCGGCGGTGACGAGCAGCGTCGGGGCCAGGTCGGCCATCCGCTCCTGACGCCCGTACCCGGGCCCCTCGGGCTCGGCGGGCGGCGGGTCCAGCAGGCCCCACCGGGGCATCTCACGGTACGACGGCGGCGAGGGGTCGGCCGCCCCCTGCCCGGCCCCCGCCGCAAGTCGTCGGGCCGCGGCGCCGGGACGGCGGGCGACCCAGCGGAAGTTGCGCCGCGACGGCGGCTCGGGGCGGGCCGGGTCGGTCGGGGAGAGCAGCACCCCGTGGCAACGCGGGCACCACTGCGACGGCCGGCCGGCCACCGGCCATCGGGCAGCGCACCGGACACAGACCTGGACGGCGCTCATCTAGTAGATCTTCGCCGAGCGGCCGTCGTCCGCGGTCAGCGGCCGCCCGGTGTGCTGCCAGGCGACCATCCCGCCGGAGACGTTCACGGCGTCGTAGCCGATCTGGTTGAGGTACGTGACCACCTGGATCGACCGTCCGCCCTGCCGGCACACCACGTACACCTCGGCGTCGATGTCGATCTCGTCCAGCCGGGCAGGGACGTCGAGCATCGGGATGTGCAACGCGCCGGGCGCATGACCGTCCGCCCACTCGTAGTCCTCGCGCACGTCCAACAGGACCGCGACGTCGTACGGATCCGCGGGCACCTCGCCCACCTCGACAGAGGGCACGTCACCAAAGCTCACGTGGTCGATCTTGTCACGTTCGCGGCGGCCGCGGCGGCCGACTCCGAGAAGGTTGTGCACACCCTGGGGATCAACCCCGGACGGCGATATCCACAGGGCCTACCACGGCATTTAGTCAAAATGTGACTCAGGACACAAGTTGTCCACCGAGTTATCCACAGTTTCCACAGGCTTGTCCACAGATAGTGCACAACCCTACGAAAATGGGTGGGGACCACCGGCGTACGGCACCCTGTACGGCATGGAGCTGAGAATCTTCACCGAACCACAGCAGGGCGCCACCTACGAGCAGTTGCTGCGGGTCGCGCAGGCGGCCGAACAGCTCGGGTACGGGGCGTTCTTCCGGTCCGACCACTACCTGGCGATGAACGTCGACGGCCTGCCCGGGCCCACCGACGCCTGGATCACCCTCGCCGGGCTCGCCCGCGAGACCTCGACCATCCGGCTCGGCACACTCGTCACCTCCGCCACCTTCCGGCACCCGGGTCCGCTGGCGGTGTCCGTCGCACAGGTCGACGCGATGAGCGGCGGCCGCGTCGAGTTCGGTCTCGGCGCCGGCTGGTACGAGGAGGAACACCTCGCCTACGGCATCCCGTTCCCCGGCGTGAAGGAACGCTTCGACAAGCTCGAGGAGACCCTCGCCGTGGTCACCGGCATGTGGCGCACGCCGGTCGGCGAGAAGTTCTCCTACGACGGCGCGCACCACCGCATCCTGGACTCGCCCGCCCTGCCCAAGCCGCACCACCCCGGGGGGCCGCCGATCGTGATGGGCGGCCTCGGCAAGAGGCGCACCCCCGCGCTGGCCGCGCGCTACGCCGACGAGTTCAACCTGCCGTTCGCCTCGGTGGAGGACTCCGCGACCCAGTTCGAGCGGGTGCGTCAGGCCTGCCGTGCCGTCGAACGCGACCCGGCCGGCCTGGTCTACTCCAACGCCCTGGTGCTGTGCTGCGGCCGCACCGAGGCGGAGGTCACCGCACGGGCCGGGCGGATCGGACGCGAGGTGGCCGAGCTGCGCGAGAACGGGGCCGCCGGCTCGCCCGCAGAACTCGTCGACAAGATCGGCCGGTACGGCGAGCTCGGCGCGACCCGCATCTATCTGCAGACCCTCGACCTCGACGACCTGGACCACCTGGAGCTGGTGGCCACCGAGGTGCTTCCCCAGCTGCGCTGAACTCCGGGCGCCCCCGCCAGTCGGTCGGCGGGGGCGTCAGTGGGCGGGGGCGTCGCCCAGGAAGAGCGCCAGTTGCCGGGTCCACTGCAGGTCGCGGCGGCGGTTCAGCATGCCGTTCCCGATCGCCACGCCGGCCCCGGCCAGCAGCATCACCATCACCCAGCTGAACACCGCGACGGTCACCGCGGAGATGGCGGCACCGGCCTCGGTGACCGGCTCCGCCGCCCGTGCGCCCGACCGGTCGACCCAGATGTCGACCGGCGAGCCCGCGGGCGTGCCCGCGGGCACCGTGAGGTCGCCGCGATGCGTGCCCTCACGCCAGTCCCACGTCGCCGAGACGGTGCCGAGCGAGGCCGCGTCGAGGTCCGCGCCCGCCCGCCAGCCGGTCGCGTCCTCGAGGGTGGTGGCGGTGACCTGGCGCAGGTCGTGCGCCTGCTGCTGCGCCAACGCGCTCTGACTCTCGTCGGTTCGGACACCGAGCCACACGGCCACCGGGACCAGCACGATCCCCAGCATCACCAGTCCGACCGTGAGCGCCGCCTCGAGCCGGTCCGAGCGCCGGACCAACGAACCGGGTTCGCGCCGCAGCATGACCAGGGCCAATGACAGCCTCCCGTGCACCACCTGCGACATCCGACCCGGCCCTCACCTCTGGACACTGCCCCGACGGGGACTCCTGTCGTCCACAGTCGTACGTGGTGAGACCAAGATCAAGTACCTGCGGGCACCGTCACATTTCATGCGGAGTCGGAACGGATCGAGTATGTCGGGCTCAGGTCACTGCGGCGGCAGGATGTCCGTCTGCGCCGGCACCTCGTCCTGGGGCAGCAACCCGACCGGGCAGCTGACGCCCGTCGCATGGACGGGGCAGTAGCCGCCGGGGTTCTTTCCCAGATACTGCTGGTGATAGCCCTCGGCGTAGTAGAACGTGCCGAGCGGCGCGATCTCCGTGGTGATCGCCCGGTATCCCGCCTCGGACAGTCGCGCCCCGAAGACCTCGGCCGTCGCGCGCGCGGTCGACGCCTGCGACTCGTCGGCGGTGAAGATCGCCGACCGGTACTGGGTGCCCTGGTCGTTCCCCTGCCGCATGCCCTGGGTCGGGTCGTGATTCTCCCAGAAGTGCGCGAGCACCCCCGCGTAGGAGATCACCTTCGGGTCGAACACCACCAGCACCACCTCGGTGTGCCCGGTCCGCCCCGAGCAGACCTCCTCGTAGGTCGGGTTCGGCGTGTAACCGCCCGCGTACCCGACGGCGGTGCTGTACACCCCGGCGAGCTGCCAGAACTCCTTCTCCGCGCCCCAGAAGCAGCCCATCCCGACCACCGCGGTCTGCATGCCGGCCGGGAACGGGGGCACCAGCGGGTGACCGTTGACGAAGTGTGCGTCGGGTACCGGCATCGGATCCTGCCGACCGGGCAGCGCCTGGTCCGCGGAGATCAGGTGGGATTTTGCGGACGCGTGGCTGAGGATGTCGTCATACCAGGACATGCTGCGATATTACTCGCGGTCGGCCGGGCGTCCCCGGACGATTCGCCGCCGACGGACGACTCGAGGCCCGCCGACGGCTCGGGACCGGCCGCCGCGGCGGTCGCCGACCGCGGACCCCAGATCCGGGCGGCGAGGTCGCCCACCCAACGCCCGCCGGGCACCTCCACGAACCGGTACATCGCCTCGGATGCCAGTGCGGTCACCAGCAGGAACGCCAGCACCGCGCCGGTCTTGCCCACGTGCCCCACGGTGAGCTCGTAGACCCGGTACAGGATCAGGGTGTGCAGCAGGTAGATGGCGTAGCTGCGGGTGGCAACCCAGCGCACCACCGGCCACCGCCCCGCCGCCCCGTCGAACCGGGCCAGGGCCAGCACCGCGGCCGTGACCACCACGATCGTCCACAGGTAGCGGTCGCCCGACCAGTACACCCGGATGTCGGTGGCCAGGCGCACCACCTCGAACTGCGCGATCATCGCCACCACCACCCAGCGCCACGACGCCAGCCGCGCCCAGCCCAGATAGATGATCTGCCCGATGAACAGCGCAGGCAGGGTGGCCGCGACCTTGCCGAGCATCGGCACCGAGTACGGCTGCGGCACGAACTGGTTGTAGAGCAGGACCAGCGCGCAGAGCGCCGAGCCGAGGATCGGGACCGCGACGGGGACGGCGCGCAGCAGCGGTCGGGCGGCGGCGAGGTAGAGGTAGAAGATCACCTGCACCACCAGCGTCCAGACCACGCCCAGCACCGCGACCTCGGGCTTGAGGAAGAAGCCGCCGAGCACGAAGCTCAGTGCCACCTGCGAGTTGGTGACCGTGTCCTGGGGGCTGAACATGCCGTTGACGCCGAGCCGCACCAGCACCACCGCCAGCGCGATCGCGACCCACAGCCCGGGCAGCAGCCGACCGACCCGATTGAACAGGAAACGGCCGGGGGTCTGCCGGGCCGCCGAGGCCGTGAGCATCAGACCGGTCAGCATCATGAAGACCGCGACGCCCAGGAAGGACAGGTGCTGGTTGAGCCCGCCGTCGTCGACCAGGGTCTCGTAGACGACGTCGATCAGCCACCAGCCGGTGCCCAGGTCGTCGATGAGGTACAGCGAGATGTGCGAGTAGAGGACGGCGAGGACCGCCAGGGCCCGAAGAAGGTTTGCGCCCCCGAAGTTGATCCGCGAGGCCGGCGCGGGCGCCGTCGCGAGAACCTGTTGCTGTCGGGGCACCGCCAGAGTTTAAGGTTCCGTTCATCTCTTGGACGAATCCCGGACGATGTCTCCCGCGTCACTGACCGGCCCCGACGCCGCCGCACGGGTGCTCCCGACCGCGGGCGGCGGTTGCGGACGGTGTACGAATGGGATTGGGTTACAACCCAGAAGCACCAAAGCAAGGTACACACCGGGCGTTCGCGCGCCCGTAAGGAAGGGACCCCCGTGTCTGTCTACTCGCTGCCTGAACTGCCCTACGACTACGCGGCACTCGAGCCGCACATCTCCGCGAAGATCATGGAGCTGCACCACAGCAAGCATCACGCGGCCTACGTCGCCGGCGCCAACGCGGCCCTCGAGAAGCTGGCGGAGCTGCGCGCGTCCGACACGCTCGCGCCCGTCGTGAACCTGCACGAGAAGAACCTGGCGTTCCACCTCGGCGGCCACACCAACCACTCGGTGTTCTGGAACAACCTCTCCCCCGAGGGTGGCGACAAGCCGGAGGGCGAGCTGGCCGCCGCGATCGAGGACCAGTTCGGCAGCTTCGACGCGTTCCGCAGCCACTTCTCGGCCAACGCCAACGCCATCCAGGGCTCCGGCTGGTCCATCCTGGCCTGGGACTCCATCGCCCAGCGGCTGATCATCGTCCAGCTGTACGACCAGCAGGGCAACATCTCCATCGGCCTGACCCCGCTGCTCATGCTCGACATGTGGGAGCACGCCTTCTACCTCGACTACCAGAACGTCAAGGGCGACTACGTCAACGCCTTCTGGAACATCGTGAACTGGGCCGACGTGTCCGCGCGCTTCGACCGCGCCCGCACCCAGACCGCCGGTCTGATCGTCTAGTCACAGCCGTCACCGACTCCGCCGCGTCCCGCTCGTCCGGGTCGCGGCGGAGTCGTTTTCCGGTGGGGTCGTTTGACCGCCGTGGTCGTATTGTTGAGAGCGTGACTGTGACCGCGGACACACTCGTCGAAGGACTCACGTTCCCCGAGGGCGCGCGGTGGCACGAGGGCCACCTGTGGTTCTCCGACACCCACGCCGGCGAAGTGCTCGCGTACGACCCCGCCACCGGCGCCCTGAACACCGTGGCCGAGGTTCCCGGCCGCCCCGCGGGACTGGGATTCCTGCCCGACGGCCGCCTCCTGATCGCCTCCACCCGCGACCGGCTGGTGCTGTGCCGGGACCCCGGCGGCGCGCTGTCCGTCTACGCCGACCTCTCCGGCATCGCCGTCTGGCACCTCACCGACATGTGCGTGGACCGCCGCGGCCGCGCGTACGTGGGCAACAGCGGCGACGACAGCACTCCCCCGGCCCCGCCGCGGCCCGCCGACCTCGCGATGGTCGAGCCCGACGGCACCGTGCACGGGGTCGCCACCGACATGATGTTCGCCAGTGGCATGGTCGTGACCGCCGACGGCGGCACCCTGGTGGTCGCGGAGACCCGCTCGACACCGGGACGCCTGACCGCGTTCACCGTCGAACCCGACAGCAGCCTCGCCCAGCGCCGCGTGCTGGCCGAGTTCGAGACCGGCATCGCCCCCGAGGGGCTCGCCATCGACGCCGAGGACGGCATCTGGGTGGCGTCGCCGTCCGGGGGCGGCGAGGTGCTGCGGGTCGACGCGGCCGGGGTCGTCACCGACCGGCGGGTGGTGTTCGACTCCCACGCGGTGGCGCTCGGCGGCGCCGACGGCCGTGACCTGTTCGTATGCACCTGCGAGACCCCGATCCCGGAGGAGGCCGAGGCGGAGCGGTCCGGTGCGATCCGGCTGCTCCGGGTGGAGGTGCCGGCGACACAGTACTGACCGATCTCCCCGCCGCGGCGCCCGAGTTGTCTGGTTGCCGCGGTCGGCGCATCCTGGAAGTAGCCGGGCATGGCCCGGGTGCGCGATCCGGGATCGAGGGGGCGGGCATGAGCAGAAACGAGTACATCGGAGTCTCGCCCTTCCACTCCGCGGGTTCGTTGCGGGGGTTCGTCATCTCGGGCCGGTGGCCGGAGACCACCAAGGAGTGGGCGCAGCTGCTGGTGTTCACCGTGCGCATCGCGTCGGTGCCCGGATTACTTTCCACCTCAACGGTTTTCGGTGCCCACGAGGAGCTCCCAGAGAACCCGGCACCGGACATGGTCGGCCTGGTCGTCGCCGCGGGTCCGGTGATCGGCAAGTCCGCGGTCACGCCGGGCTGTTTCGCGGACCACCAGCCGCCGGCGTTGCTGATGCTGCACCCGCCGTCGGAGACGCTGCCGTCGCTGCCCGAGTGCGTGGGTGCGGCGTCGGGCTGCGTCCTGCTGCCGGGGCTGCCGTACCTGGGACTCGACCACCGGGCGGCCTGGGTGGAGGCCGAGCCCGACGGCACCGTGACCTCGATGGTCAGCCGGGTGAGCCTGGACCCGAACTGCGACCCCGACACCGCCGTTTTGGCGATGCTGCTCGCCGCCTGACCCCTCCCGGAAGTTCAAAGTTCGGCTCCCCAAACTTGTTGTGCGCTTTGTGGTTTCGCAGAGTCGCCGGTAGGCTCGACAGCAACGAAGGGGAGTAGCCCCCAATCGAGCAGTCGACATACTGGCAGGCGCCGAGCATCGGCCAATGCCCGGCTGCCCGAACCGGCACCGCCGGTGGGCGAGACCTTCGGCCGTCGACGCACCCGCGTCGGAGGCCGGAGGAAGGTCCCCAACATCCTCCGAATCGAACGAAACGGAGGATCCACGTGCTTGCCGCCCTGCTGCTGAGCTTCGGCGTCATCTTCGTCGCCGAGCTCGGCGACAAGTCCCAGCTGATGGCCATGGCGTTCGCCCTGCGCTACAGGTGGTGGGTCGTGATCGGCGCCATCACCGCCGCGACCACGGTGGTGCACCTGGTCTCGGTCGCCGTCGGCCACTACCTGGGCGCGGCCCTTCCGACGAACCTGATCAGCATCGTCGGCGGCATCGCGTTCGTGGGCTTCGCGGCATGGACGCTGCGCGGCGACAGCCTCACCGACGACGAGCAGAACAAGGCCGCACGGGTCGGCACGTCGGCGTTCCTCGCGGTCGCCTCCGCCTTCTTCCTCGCCGAACTCGGCGACAAGACGATGCTCGCGACCATCACCCTCGCGGCGGACAACGACTGGGTGGGCGTGTGGATCGGCTCGACGGTCGGCATGGTCGCCGCCGACGCCCTGGCGATCGTCGTCGGCGCCGTACTGGGCAAGCACCTGCCGGAGCGGTTCATCCAGCTCGCCGCCGCGACCCTGTTCCTGGTGTTCGGCGTCATGCTGCTGCTCGACGGCCTGTTCCCCGGTTCCCCGGTCGGCCCGATCGCCGCCGGCGTGATCCTCGCGGTCGCCGCGGCGGCGGGCGGGGTGCACTACGTGCGGTCCCGGCGGGCAGTCGCTGTACCCGCCGAGGGGACTCGCGAACCCCTCGACAGGTAGCGGGGTCAACGACGGGTCCGCCCGCCGCCGCGCCACCCGTGGGCGACGCGGCGCGACCGCTAACCCAAGCTGCCGAAACTGAGATCCACGGGGATGACCCGCGTGGTCCCCGTCGCCATCCACCCCTCCGACGCCGGGACGCCGGTGCCGGTGAAAGTGACCCCGCTGGTGCCGTCGGCGACGAGTTCGGTCGCCTTGTAGGAGGCACGGACCGTGACCTGGCCGGAGACGAAGCCTCCGCCGCTGCGCTCCCTTGTCGCGACGGTCCAGCCGCCGGCGGGCGCCGTGACCGTGACGTCGCCGGTGACGTGGTCCACCACCGCGGTCGAGTCCGGGCTCGTATAGATTGGCGCCTCCGGATAGAAGTTGGGCGTGTAGGAGTAGAGCGAAACTCCGACGAATTCGAAGCCCTTCGGGGCATGGAACGTAACGCTCGCCACCGCGGCATCGGGGAGGGAGGCCTGGGGTCCGGCGTCCCCGACGCGGAAAGTGGCACTCAGCCAGGCATTCTGACCCACCACCAACTCGTCGGTACCGGAGAAGCTCATTCTGAAGTCGCCGACCCGCTGCTCGGCGGCCCAGAACGTGTCCCTGTCGCAAGCAATGTCGCCGGGGCTGTAACGGTCACACGGCCGGACCCCGGTGCTGCCGGTGGACACCGCCCCTGCGCCTCCCACACCCACCGTCGCCCCACCCGCGACGATCGCGAGCGCCGCGAGCATCGATCCACCCGCACGCACAAGATGTCGACCCATTGACACGAACTCCCTCCGTGCCGGGGACCCGACGAACCCAGTGCCCGCCCTCACCCCGGCAGCCTGCCAAGACTAGGTGCGAAACAGGCTCACCACCGAGGAATCAGAAGACCGGTTTGCGCAGGTCACAGCGTTAAACACCACTCCGAACGGCCCGGCCCGGGCTGGCCTCGCCACCGTGTCGCCCATCGGCGACGTGCCGACGGTGGCCGCTGAGTGGAGCTGCACGAGACTCACGATCGCCGCCGTGGCGTGGTGCCTCCACTGGGCACGGTCCCTCGACACCGATGCCCTACCGGCCGAGGAGACTTGCGAGCCGCTCGACCGGTAGGCAGACGTCAGGAGCCGGTACTGCCCGTGCCACCGGAACCCGGGACGACTCGAGTCGTGCCCTCTGCCACCCATCCCTCGGACGCGGGGACGTGGGTGCCGGTGAAGGTGAATCCGCTCGAGTCGGCCACGAACCCGTCGGGAGCCTTGTAGGTGAACTCGAGCGCGACGCTCCCGCCCTCGAACCTGCCCCCGTTCCGACCCGGATTGAGCGCCCAACCACCGGCCGGTGCCGTGACGGTGACCTCCCCGCCATCGGGATCCACCGTCACCGTCGAGTCGAAGTTCACAGTCGGGCCGGGAGGCGTCTCTGTGGGCGTGTAGCCCGTCACCTTCACACTGACGAACTCGAATCCGCTCGGCACGTGATGAGTGACGCTCGTGACATCGACGTTCTCTGCCGGCGCGGTGACCTCGAACGCCGCTTCCTGTGCCACGACGACCGCAGTGAACGTGGTGGTGGCCCCCGGGTCCACTTCCTCGGGTCCGTAGTACACGCCGTGATAGTTGCCGAGCATCCCGTCGTCCCGGAAACCATTGCCGTAACACCCGCGGTCAGGGAACCCCCAGTCCATCGACGGCAGGCAGGGGCGAATCAGGTTCTGCAGGATCTCGTCCGCCCACCACGGCCCCTGATCCGAACTCCCGACGCCGACCACGGCGCCGGTCGCCGCACCGGTTCCGGCCACCACGCCACCCGCGACGATGCTCAGTGCCGCGAGTACCGCCCCACCCGCACGCACAAGATGTCGACCCATTGACACAAACTCCCTCCGTGCCGGGGACCCGACGAACCCAGTGCCCGCCCCGCCCCGACAGCCCGCCAAGACTAGGGGCGAAACCGACTCACCGCCGCGGAACAAGAAGAACAGTCTGCGCAGGTCACAGCGTTATACACCATACCGCCGGGGCTCTGGCCCGGGCACGCCTCGCCACCGTGCCGCCCACGCCGTCGCGCCCCCTACTGCCCGGTGACAGGATCGACCAACACGGTCGAGTCCAGGACACCATCGACCCCGGACCCACCGCCGCCGGCGGGTGACCGGCGACCTTTACACCCGCGAACTCGAGGCCTGCCGGAGGATGACGCTCGTGACATCCACGTTCACCCCTGTGCGGCGACGTCGGAGGTGATTCTCGAACCAGAACCACGCGCGACCAGTATCTGAACCTGCCAAACCCTCCGAAATCGGTTGCAACCCAGGCATTTCCCTTCGCCGCCCTGCCATCCGAATCCGGGACGGTGCTGGCGGTGAACGTGAGGCCGCTGAAGCCGTGACGACCCGCGTCGATCACCTTGTAGCGCGGCTTCCCTGGGGCATCCCAGTCGCAGGAGGCAACCTCCGCCCCCACGAACTCAAGACCTTCCGGCGCAAGGAGTTTGACCGTGCGGACCTCCACGTCAGGAATCGGACCTTCGGCTGGCCCTTTGGCGCAACGGACGCAACGGGGACACTGGAAGTGTCTCGACGACGCCCACGGGAGGGTTGGACATGCCCGAACCGATGCCCCCGGACCCGATCGCGGCCGCGAAGGTGGTGTTGCTGCAGACCCGCAAACGCGACGGCAGCTGGGTCGACACCCCGGTGAACATCGCGGTGGCCGGGTCCCGGGCCTATTTCCGAACGCCCGGCCGCTCGTCGAAGAACAAGCGGCTGCGTAACTTCCCCGACGTTCGTCTGCGGCCCTGCACGTGGTCGGGCAAGCCGACCGGACCGGAACCCGTCGCGGCCACCGCGCGGCTGCTGTCCGGAGCCGACGCCGCCGCCGCCGCGCGGGCGATCGACCACCGGTTCCCGGTCCTGCAGCGGGTTTTGGTGCGGGCAGCCCACAAGGTGTTGCGTACCCCGACCCTGCACTACGAACTGACCGGCTTCCGCGCACCCCGACAACCGTCGGGTACCTGGTATCGGAACCGTACGGTTCCATGTTGAACCAGGCATGACGCTTCCCGAATCAGGCACCGCCTCGCCGCGTCAGCGGATCGTTGCCGGCCGCGCCGAGACCGCGCACCGCATCGACTTCCTCGCCGCCCGGCTCGACGAGATCATCGAGGGCTCGCACCTGACCACCGACGACGACGAGCACGACCCGGAGGGCGCGACCATCGCGTTCGAACGCGCCCAGACCGCGTCGCTGCTCGCCGAGGCCCGCCGGGACCTCGACGAACTCGCCGACGCCGAGCGCCGCCTCGATGCGGGGACCTACGGCGTCTGCGAGAAGTGCGGCCACCCGATCAGTGACGAGCGACTGGACGCGTTACCCGCCGTGCGGCGCTGCATCGCCTGTGCGTGATCGGCCAATCCTGAGGTTCGATACCGGCAGCGGTGAACCCGAGCCCACCCGCCTGGATCGAACCGAAATTCGCCCGCTCAGCGGTCGGCGACGGCCGAGATCCGTCGCAGCAACGCCGAGAGTGTCTCGCGGTCGCCGTCGTCCAGCCCGGCGAGCAGCTGCCGGTCCAGTTCGAGGCGCCGCGGGAACTGCTCGTCCACCAGCGCGCGGCCGGCGTCGGTCAGCTCGAGCAGTACCACCCGGCCGTCGCGCTCGTACGGCCGGCGCCGCACCAGGCCCTGCGCGACCAACCGGTCGGCGTGCTTGGTGGTGGCGGCGCCGCTGACCATCGTCACCGCGGTGACCTCGCTGGCCCGCAGCGGCCGTCCGCTGCGGGCCAACGCCCCCAGCACGTCGAACTCCGCCCGCGTGACCCCGCTCGGCGCCAGCATGTGGTCGAGCCGGGCCAGCGCCTGCGCGCCGATCCGACTGATCCGGCCGATCACCTCGACCGGCGACAGGTCCGCGTCCGGGTACGCCCGGGCCCACTCGCCGCGGACGCGGTCCACGAAGTCGTCGTCGGTCGTACCCATGCGCACATCGTAGCGACGAGCCCAATTCTATTTCACACTTAATTTACCGGTGAAATATATGTACCCTGGGGAGGTGCCCGACTCCCCCACCACTCCCACCGCCCGACCCGGCCACCTGCGCCGGTCCGGCGACGCGCTGGCGCACGCGGTGTCCGCCGCCGCCTGGCGCGGCGCCCTCGAGGTCCGTCCCGCCGACGCCACCGTGGCTCCTGCCGTGCGGGTCGGGATCGCCGCCGCGGTGACGCTCGTCGCGGGCGGCCTCCTCGGCGAGCCCACACTGGCCGGGATCGCCGCCCTGGGAGCACTGACCTCGGCGTTCTCCCGGCACGAGCCGTACCCGAGGCTGGCCGCGAAGCTGTCCGTCGTCGGCGTCAGCCTGGTCTCGTTCGTCGCCCTCGGGGCGGTCGCCGGTGTCGTCGGCCTCGCCACGGGCTGGCAGATCGCGCTGCTGTCCGCGGCCGCGGGCCTGGCCTCGTTGGTCCTGGGCGCGTTCCGGATCACCGGCCCGGGCGCGGTCATCTTCGTCTTCGCCGCCATGGCCGCGGTCGGCTACACCCACACGGCCGCGGACATGGCGGCGATCACCGTCGCGGTCCTCGCCGGCGTCCTGGTGGGCTGGGCTGCCGCCCTGGCACCCGCGGCGTTCCTGCCGATGGGCGCCGCCCGCCTGGCGACGGCCCGGGCACTGGCCGCGGTGGCCCGGCTCGACGGCCCCGGAC